>JAJFLK010000377.1 GCA_021772735.1 Candidatus Sumerlaeota bacterium
GCTTATGTGCGGAATTGTGGGATGCGTGGGCGTGAGCGATGCTCACCGGTTTCTTCTCGATGGCCTGAAGCTGCTCGAATATCGGGGATACGACTCGGCGGGCATCGCGCTCGTGCATGACGAGGAGCTTCAGATATTCAGGGCCGTGGGCATGGTCAACCAGCTCGAAGCAAAATGCACGGGCAATCTCCATCAAGGCGCCACGACCGGAATCGCGCATACACGCTGGGCCACTCACGGCGGCGTCACCGAAATGAACGCCCATCCGCATACCGATGCTTCCGGAGAGATCGCGATCGTCCACAACGGGATCGTCGAGAACCACGTCCCGCTGCGCAAGCTGCTCGAAAGCGAAGGCTCCGAGTTCGAGTCCGAGACCGACACTGAGATTATCGCTCACCTGATTGCGCGCTTCTATGAGGACGACCTCGCCGAAGCCGTGCGTCAGGCCGTCCGCGAACTGCGAGGGACGTTCGGATTGGTCGTCTGCAGCACGCGTGAGCCCGATACGATCGTCGCCGTGAGAATGGGCAGCCCGCTCGTGATGGGCATCGGCGACCAATCCTATATGTTCGCCTCGGACGTGCCGGCGCTGCTCTCGCGCACGAATCGGGTCATTTACCTGAACGATGGAGAAGTCGTCAAGGTGACGCCCAAGGGATACGAAATCTCTTCTCTGGACCGGCGCGAAGTGACGCCTAAAGTCGAAGAACTGGATCAGAAACTCGAATCGATCGAGCTTGGAGACTTCCCTCATTACATGCTCAAGGAGATCTTCGATCAACCCCTGGCGCTGACGAACACCATGCGCGGCCGCGTGCGCCCGACTCAGAACGATGTCGTCCTGAACGGGGCGCTGCTGAGCGTGGATGAGATCTCAAACCTGCGGCGGATCGTCATGGTCGCATGTGGGACATCCTGGCACGCGGGGATCGTCGGCAAATACATCATCGAAGAACTGGTCCGCATCCCGGTCGAAGTCGAATACGCCTCGGAACTGAGATACCGCAACCCGATCGTGAGGCGCGATGAGGATCTCTATATCTTCATCACGCAATCAGGCGAAACCCTGGATACGCTGGCCGCACTCAAGGAGCTCCGGCGCAAGGGCGCGCGGACACTGGGTATCTGCAACGTGGTCAACAGCACAATCGCGCGGGAGGTGGAGAGCGGAATATACACCCACGCCGGGATCGAGATCGGCGTGGCCTCAACCAAGGCTTTCACCTCACAGGTGGTGACGTTGATCCTGCTCGCGCTGCATATTGGCCGGTCCCGCGATATGGCTTCTTATCTGGTCGCCGACATAATCGAGAACCTCGAACGCGTGCCGGGCGTTATCGAGAAAATGCTGGACGAGAAAAATCTGGAACCGATCCGCAAGATCGCGCAATCGGTCGTGGACCGCGATACGAAAAACTTTCTCTACCTGGGCCGGGGCGCGAATTTCCCCGTCGCGCTCGAAGGTGCGCTCAAGATGAAAGAGATTAGTTATATCCACGCCGAGGGATACCCGGCCGCCGAGATGAAGCATGGTCCCATCGCTTTGATCGATGAGGACATGCCGGTCGTCGTCATCGCGCCGCGTGATCGGGGATACGAGAAAATCAAAAACAACATCGACGAACTGCTCGCGCGTGGCGCCAAGATCATCGCGATCACGACCGAGGATAACGACGAACTGGACGACACCGTGGAGCACGTCATCAAAGTGCCGAAGATGATCGCTCCGGTCATGCCGCTGCTGACCGTCGTTCCGCTCCAACTGCTGGCGTATTACGTGGCGTGCATGAAGGGCCTGAGCGTGGATAAACCGCGCAACCTGGCCAAGAGCGTTACGGTCGAGTGACGTCCACGATCTCGGCGCACGACTCTTCAGGCCGTTGCGGCGAATCGCAGCGATAGGTTCCGAGCGCGCGCAGATGGGCTCCGGCGGCTGTACGCGGGGAGTTCAGGTTGTAACCGCCTTCCAGGACGCTGACTAATTTCCCGTGAACGAAGGGCTCGGTCCGGCCCAAGACAAGTTCGGTCATCCAGGCGAAATCGCGGTCATCCAAACGCATCTCTTCGCGCGTGTAGTTCTTGTCGCCGCGCGCCCGCGAGCCCGCGCGGAGAAACCCAGATCTTCCAGTATTCGCTCGATCGCCTTATGGGCCGCTCGGCAGGGCTCGAAGATAGTGACTCGGCAGAGGCCTTTATTCTCCCCGAATCGGCAGATGCTGCGTCTAAGATGTGCATATTGGGGAGTTCGTCGATTCGGCGCGTTATAGGTCCGTTCGGTAGAAGTTCCTCCAATTCGCGGCTCATTGGCCGTTGACCCTCGCCGCGGCCGGGACTTACAGTATATCTCTTATCCCGCCCGATCCTTGCGGCTCGGCGCATTGGCGACCGGCGATCCCGCCCAACGCGGGTATTCTTGTTTTGGAGAGCACGAACCCGATGGAAGACCCGGTACTTAATCGCAATCTCGAAGAGACGAGGGAGCTTCAGGCCCGCTGGTCGCAGTTTCGCGATTTTTTTTACATGGCCCTGAAGACCGATAAGGTCACGCCTCAGGCGGAGAAGAAATTCCTCGATCTCAAAACCCGCATCGCAATGCTTCACGATGGATTTATGCAGTCGCTCAAGCACGATCACAACGTCGGCCAGAACGTCATGTCCATCATCGCCCAGTGCATCATGCTCAAGCGGATTGCGCTTATGAGCGCGGCCGATGTCCAGAAGCTTGAGCTGGATTGGAATGAGGTTTATTTGCTCGTCACGGGGACGGTCGCGGATCTGGAGGAAGAGCAGGATCGGCTCGCCAATATCAACGAGCGTGCATACAAGATGCAGCAGTTCCAGGAAGTGACCGTCGCCCGGGCGCACAATTTCCTGGTCGGCCCCTGGTTCAAGGTTCTGGTTGTCCTTGGTGTCCTCGGTTTCATCGTGATCGGCGTGCCGGTGTTCGGCCTATATGACTATTACAAGATTCGATCGGACTTTGAGTGGTCTGAGGGCGCTTACGATCGCATTGCCAGGGTCATTCGCAGCATCAATCCCAACCTTTCTTATGTCGCCATGGCTGAGGTCGAAAAAAGCGGCGCTCCGGAGTCGGCGTACCGCAAGGATAATTCGAACATCACAGGCTTCACCGAAACCTACTTCTACGAGCAGTTCATCAACATGGGTTTTGACGAAAGCGATCTGCGCGAGGCGAAGGAACTCTACGACCGCAAACGGCAATTCGAGGTCCAGATTCGCGTTCACAACACGCAGCCTCGCACACGGATCATCTGCACGTATATTCTGTTCCAGGATGCGTCAGATGCGGAGAGCTTCCTTGCCATTCGCCGCCGTGGCATCGAGAAGCTCTCGGGGCTAAAGCGGACCCAGGTCGAGACCGTTTTTCTCGCGTGTGGCAAGTCGAACTTCGTCGCTGTTTTTGCGTCGGATAACGCCGATCAGAATAACCTGTTCGCATCGCAGCGATTCCAGTTCGAGGATAATCAGATGGGGCTCTGACCTGAGCGTCCCGCCCGGCCTTCGATGGCAGCCCAACGTCAGGCGCGGGCTTTTCAAGTTTCGACCAGCCGTTTTTGTGGAGGCTCCGCCATTGCCCTCGGTCAGCACCGTCGTCGAGCCTTGGCTCCGTCTGGCGCTTGCGCCCGAGATCGGTCCCGCCATCGCGCACCGGCTCCTCGGTCAGTTTGGAGATCCCGAATCGGTCTTCGAAGCTTCGAGCGCGGAACTTGGGCAAGTGCGGGGCCTCGGCGCCGCGCGCATCGCCGGGCTCCGATCGACCTCGATCGAGAAGCTCGTCGCGCGTGAACTCGAACTGGCCGAAAAGCGTTCGGTGCGGATTATCTGTCTTGGCGAGCACGAGTATCCAAGGTCGATGCGCGAGCTGGCTTGCCCGCCGCTGGTTCTCTACGTTTCGGGCAGGCTTGCCCCCGAAGACGAGATTGCCGTCACCGTCGTCGGCCCGCGCAAGCCGAGCACCTACGCCCGAACCATGACCTCGACTCTGCTGGGGCCGCTTGCCGCCGTGGGCCTGACGGTTGTCAGCGGGCTGGCCTCGGGCATTGATGCCGAAGCCCACCGTGCCGCTCTGGATTGCGGGGGGCGCACTGTCGCGGTTGTCGGGCAGGGCCTTGGGACGCCCGTCTACCCGTCGACCAATCGCGCTCTGGCACGCCGAATTGTCGAAGACGACCTGGGGGCGATCATCTCGCCCTTCCCGATGGCGGCCAGGCCCGAAGCCCACAATTTCCCGCATCGCAATGAACTTCTGGCAGCGTTGGGCCTTGGGACGCTCATCGTCGAGGCGGCAGAGCGCAGCGGAGCACTCATCACTGCACGCCACGCCGGCGATTTCGGGCGCATGGTCATGGCCTGCCCCGGTGATGCGACCCGACCTTCGGCCCGGGGTTCGAATCGCCTGCTCGCCGAAGGCGCGGTGCTTATTCAGAGGTCCGATGATGTTCTGGCCGCTCTTTCTCAGGAGCTGACTCGCCTCAAGGCCGAGTTTGGCCAAGCCGAGCCGGGTCCGGACGAACCGGCAGGCACCGAAATCGGGGTCGATGACCATTCGGGTGGACGTGAAGCGCCCGCAGGCTCCGAGGTGCCCGATCTCGCGGTTTCCGAAGGTGGCGAATCTGCCGACAATGATTTGGCCGACCTGCGGAGCTCGGCCGATCCGCTCGGCACGCTGATTCGTCGTCTGCTCAGAGACGAGCATCGTCCGATCGATTTCGTCCTCGACGGCTGCATCGATGCGGGCTTCACGCAGAGCGCCGTCGTCCAGAAGCTGCTTACCCTGGAAATGAACGGCCTGATCCGTCAGTACCCGGGCCGGATATATGCGCTAATTAAGTAGGCGGGGCCGGCGGTGCGATCGGCCCGCTGAGGGGATCAAAGACGCTCGGCGCTTACGGTCGATTTGTTTTCGCCGTCGCTATCGCTGAATTAATTCGTCGATCTCGCCGAGCAATTTCCTCAGTTCCTCTCGGGTTCCGATCGTGATTCGCACGCCGTCGCGCAGGTCGGGGTGATCGAACCAGCGCACGAGAATGCCGCGTGCCTTGAGTCCTTGATAAAGCGCTTCGGCTGATGTGTCTGGGCCGCGCGCCGTGCCCTCTTCGGCTTTCTTGTCTGGAGCGCTGCCAATCAGCCTTGCGAAGACGTAATTGCCCTGGCTGGCCGGGATGTTAAAGACGCGTCCGGTCAATTCTTCGCCGAGCCACGCACGGTCGGTCTTGATGGCCTCGATCTTCTGCGCGTAATAATTCCGCGCCGCGATGGCCGCCAGCGCGGCGGCCTGGCTGATCCGGTTCACGTTGTAAGAATCGGCAAGTTTCGCCAGCTCGGCGATGACCCCGGCATCGGCGACCGCGTAGCCCACGCGGAGTCCCGCGAGGCCATAAGCCTTTGAGAACGTCCGCGTGACGATGATGTTGCGATGCTCGCCCAGGAGCTGAACCGCCCCGGCTCCTTCCGCAAAATCAGCATAGGCCTCATCGACGACGAGCATCCCTCCGCCGCGCGCCAGCCTTGCGAGCTCGCCGGGATCAAACACCGATCCGAGCGGCGCGTTCGGGCACGGCACGAGCAGGAGATCCCATCCGGCCTCGAAGACATCGGCGGGCAGGCGCTCAAGATCGTCGAGCGCGAACGAATGCAACGCCGCCCCCGCCATCGCGACCAGCGCCGGGTAGAGCGAGTAAGTCGGCCAGACCGTCGCCGCCATTCGTCCAGGCGCGGCATAGGCCTGAATCACCAGGCGCAGGATTTCGTCGGACCCATTGCCGACAAGAATGTTCTCGGGCGTCACGCCGTGCAATTGCGCGAGAGCTTCGCGCAGCGCATCGCACCGCGAGCTCGGGTAGAGCCGGATCGATTTCCCGGCGGCTGAGCGGATCGCCTCGATCACCTCGGGCGCTGGGGGATACGGGAATTCGTTCGTGTTCAGCTTGATCGCCACTTCGCCGCCGGGCTGTTCGCCGGGGACGTACGGCACGAGGCCTTGGACGAACGGATTGGGCTGAAGCATGGAACGATTGCGGGACGATAAATGGATCGGTTTAGGAAGAAGCGCGAATGAGGCCGCCGAGCGGCATGGGCTCAGCTGGAGTAAATCTTCGGGTCGAGAACGCCGATGCACGGCAGGTTGCGATAAAACTCGTCGTAATCCAGCCCGTATCCGACGACGAACACGTCTTCGATTTCATAACCGACGTATTTGATCTCCATGTCCTGCTTGCGCTCTTTGTGCTTGTAGATGAACGCGCAAATCTCAAGCGACCGGGGCTCGAACGTTTCGACCATGGCCTTGATTTTGACCAACGTGTTGCCGGTGTCATAGATATCCTCGACCAGCACGACGTCTTTGCCGCGGATCGGAAGATCGAGCATCTTGGTGATTCTTACTTCCTGAACCGGGCCCATCGTGCCACGGTAACTCTGAGCGCCGATCATATCAATCTGGTGCGGGAGGCCGATCTTGCGCGAGAGGTCCACCAGCAGGGGAATCCCGCCTTTCAAGATTCCAATGAGGACCAGGTTACGCCCCCGATAATCCTCACGCAGGCGCGCAGCGAGTTCGGTGACCTTGGCCTGGACTTGCTCCTGTGTGTAAAGCACGCTCTCCAGATCGGCCAGCTCGGGGCTGTCGGTGCTCTGGTCTTGCTCGGTCATCGGTAAATGTTTCCCCCGTTAACCTGGTCGGCCGATTCGGCCGACCGGCTGGCTGCCGTCGAAATTCGTGGCTCGTGGCTTATTTTGCGCGCCAGGTGCCTCGACCCGTTGCCTGAAATCGCTCGCGCGAGATCTCCAGGTCATCGATAAACACGACCTTGATTCCGAAGTCGTACCAGATCCACGTTTCTTTCTTCCCGCCGGTCTTGAGGCTGAAACTCGCCGCCTTCTTGTCCGAGGGGTCGCCGTATTTGCAGATCAATTTCAGCTTCTCCGAGACGGGGTTTTCCAGATATGCGCCGGAATCCAGAAACTCAATCTCCTGGCCACGCCGCGTATAAACCCACGTCTGTTTGGCCTGCCCGAGTTCGGTTTCCATGGTATCGAACATTCCGGAGAGATCAGAGCTCGTGATGAACTCTCCATCAATCAGCCACCAAAATCGGAAAAATTCCGGCGGACCCCACCGCGCCATTATTTGCTCCTGTGCCGCGGTCAGTTCCAAATCCTTGGGCGGATAACAGGCCGGAGCTTTTACGACGTTGAACGAAAATTTCTTGTCGAATTCGATCAGGCATTCGGGTCCATGGCAGCCCGTGGCGATGAAGGCTCCGGCAGCGAGTAGCCCCCAAAGCAAGGCCCGCGAAGCAGGCCGATGGGCAGGCGCGGTTCCGGCGCCGCGCGCCGGACGCTCGGATTCGATTGTCCTGGAACATCCGTGTCGGCGCCGTTCTGTCTGAGGATCGATCATTGTGGAAATCCGCCGCCCCGCGGGCCCTTTGGTCTTGTCTTCTCGCATCGGCGGGCTTGGCCGCACGCGTTTATATCCCTTTGCCCCGGACCCTTCAACTCGAAACCCCGGAAGCGTTCGGGAGACTTTTGGCAAATGGGTCAGGTCTGGCCCGGGTCCGATCCTCGCTCCACCCGGAGCTCTGCGAAATCGCTTGCAAAATATCCGGCCCCACATACTATAGGGCTGTTTATGCCGCTGGCGAACACACTCATGTTTCGCCCCCGCCGCTTCGAGGAGCACCGAAAAATCATGACCGAAGAGTCTAAGGCGACCGCCGACGAGGGCGCCGTCGCCACAGAAGAATTACCCGCCGCCGAGGCGGCCACTGAGGGCGTGCCCGCCGAATCCGGAGCCAAACCGCAGCGGATCGGCCGGGATCTGCTGACCGAAGAGGCCCGAGAGGAGGCCGCCACCGAGCGTCGCAAGCTCGGCGCGGATATCTCCTATGAAATCAAGGGCGAAGAAACGCTTCCGCAGGCCGTCACGAGTCTGAAGTTTGAAGTCGCCGCCGATGTCTTCAAGGTCGAACTGGACAACTACTACGATAAGCTGCGCTCCGAGATCACCCTGCCCGGATATCGCAAGGGCAAGGCGCCGATCAAGCTGATACGAATTCGCATGGGCGAGGATGCCGACCAGGACGCCATGACCCATGTCGCAACGAACACGTTGCGTCAGGAAGTCCTCAAGCGCGAGTGGGCGCTCCTTGCCGATCCTGAGATCGTGGATTCGGAGATCAATCCCGGGGACCCGCTCACGTTCGAGGTCCATCTGGAGCGCGAGAGCGAGGTTGAGGTCACCGAATACAAGGGCTTGAAGGTCACGGTCGAAACCCAGGAGCCCTCCGACGCTTTGATCGACGAGGAGCTCGAGCAGCTCCGGAGCCGAAACGCCGTTACCGAGGCCGCCCCCAAGGGCGCCAAGGTCGCCGAGGATAGCGTGATCGTCATTGATATCGACGCCATCGACGAAAGCGGCAATCGACTGGCCGAAGGCTCGCGGAGCGACGCATCGATCGGCAATATACAGAACGAACTTCCCCCCGAGCTGGCCGAGAAAGTCATTGGTCTGAGCGTCGGCAAGACCGTCTCGGCCGGAGTCAAGCAGACCCACACGAACCGCCGAGGCGAGCCGGTCGAGCACACCGATACCTATACGCTGACGCTCAAGGAGATCCGGGCGACTCGATTGCCCGAGCTGGACGACGAATTCGCCAAGGACCTCGGGCAGCATGACACGCTCGAAGAGATGCGAGCCTCGATCAGAACCGATCTGGAGAAACGCGAAGAGGATCGGCGGCGCAATGCGTCAATATCGAGCGTGCTCGACGCCATCATCGAGAAAAATCCCTTCGATGCACCCCGAGCACTCGTGAACCAGGCCCGCGTGGATTCCATGATGCGCGATTCGTATCAGCTTTCGCGTTTCGGACTTCGCCTTGAAGATGTCGTGACCGATCCGGCTTCATACATCGCGAGCCAATCGGGCGAGGCCGAGAAGAACGTCAAAAGTTCGCTTATCTTGAAGGCCCTGGCCAAGTCTGAAAACGTCGAGGTTACGGACGACGACATCAAGGCCGAGATCGCAGACATGGCAGACAAAGCCGGGCGCAAGCCGCTCGCTATTCGGGCCGAGCTTGAAGCAGAGAAGAAGCTCGACGCGCTCGGAGACTCCATCCGAGATCGCAAGCTCTTCGACTTCCTGCTCGAAAACAACACCGTTGAGATGGTCGCCGCGCCGCCTCCCGAAGCGGATGAATCCGAATCCGCAGACGCCGAACAGGCCAAGCCTAAAGCCAAGAAAGCCAAGCCTAAAGCCAAGACCGAGATAAAAGACTTAACTGAGACCAAGACCAAGGCCAAAACCGAAACGAAGGCCAAGCCAAAGACCAAAGCCAAGGCCGAGCCCAGGCCCAAGACCAAGACCGAGACCAAAACCAAGGCCAAAGCCAAGAGCACGACCTCAGCCAAGCCCAAGACGAAGCCAAGCAAGAAAGGCCGAGGCTCGAAATAGGGAAGCCGGCGGAGCCGCTTTCCCTAATCGCCCGTTGCGCGGGGCCCATTAATGGCTCCGGCGCATCGAACACCTCAAGCACGGAATGAGTAAAACCAAACCATGACAGCCCAAGCCAACTTTTACGTTCCATACGTCATCGAGCAGACCGAGCGCGGCGAACGTTCCTACGATATTTACTCCCGCCTGCTCAAGGACCGCATTATTTTCATCGGCACCGAAGTGACGGACATGCTGGCCAACGTCGTTATTGCGCAGATTCTTTTCCTCGAGAGCGAAGATCCGGACAAGGACATCAACGTCTATATCAATAGTCCCGGCGGGAGCGTCACCGCGGGTATGGCGATCTACGACACGATGCAGTTCACGAAGCCCGACGTCACGACGACCTGCGTCGGCATGGCCGCCTCAATGGGCGCGGTTCTCCTGATGGCCGGCGCCGCGGGCAAGCGCATGGCGCTGCCGCACTCTCGCGTGATGATTCATCAGCCCTGGGGCGGTTTTCGCGGGCAGGCATCCGATATCGACATCCAGGCCAAGGAAATCCTGAAGACCAAGACCGAGCTGAACGCGATTATGGCGCACCACACGGGCCGCCCGCTCGAAGATATCGAGCGCGATTCGGATCGGGATTTTTTCATGTCGGCGGCCGAAGCCTGCGAGTACGGCGCGATCGACACCGTCATTACGCACAAAGACGATCTGAAGAAATCCGATAACGGCGATTCCGAGGGCGATTCCTAAGCCGGTCGGTTCGCCCGTTGCTCAGAGCCCCGTTACCAGAATCTGGCAATTGACCGCAGGGTCTGCTTGCTGCCCTCGTGCAATCCGCGAGGCCCGGCGCGCGAACATTCGCTTGCTCCAGAGACTATTTTACGTAACAATCTTACAAAATTGAACGATCGCGAGATTCGGCGTGAGGCTCGATCTGTCCTGCTTGACGCCGGATGAAGCTTTCGTCGTTCATCCCGAGGCCGCGCGGAGAGTCATCATGACAACCTTGAATCGCGGGAGGGCCTGCGCTTTTACGCTGATCGAACTGCTGATCGTCGTCGCGATCATTGCCATTCTGGCCGCCATTGCCGTCCCGAATTTTCTTGAGGCGCAGACACGCGCGAAAATATCTCGCGTCAAATCAGACATGCGCTCGCTGGCCACGGCCATCGAGATGTATCGGGTCGATCAGAACCAATATCCGATCACGTCGCAATGGATCAACGGCCCTGGAGCTCCGACGCCGTCGACCTTCAACAACCGGATGCGCGGGATTACGACCCCGATCGCGTACATCAGCTCGTTGCCGCTCGATATATTCTGGGAACAGAATTATTCTTTCCCGGTCTCGCCGGGTCAGAACCCGTCATTTGAATACACCGATTACACGACCGGCGTCGTCGGAGAGAACTTCGCGATGGACGGACTTCCCCACTACAATCTGTTCGAGACCCGAGAGGCAATGACACTGTATTACGGCGAATCCATTGAAGTCGAGTGGGTGCTCCAAAGCGCGGGCCCGGACCTCTTCAACGATTTCCAGCAGATCGGCCCCTCGCCGACCTTCAGTTTTCCCCTTAGTGAAGTCGAGGCCGCGCAGGCCGGGCCGGATCGCACCTACGACCCGACCAACGGCACGGTCTCGACCGGCGATATCGCCCGCACGAACGCACGCCAACGCAACTGAGCCCGGGTTTATCCACTCGATGGGCGCCTTATCTGGCAGGCCGCGTCAACAGCGCATCTCTGACTGCCTTGGCGACGTATTCGGCAACGATGTCGTATCCGAGCTGGTTGGGATGACAGCATTCATCGATGTAGATCGATTCCGGGATGTCGTCGTAGATCGAGGTTAGATCGTGGAAGTCGACGCCCTGGTCTATGAGATCGTCTATTTGCGCGCGCAATATCGGATACCCCTGGACGACGCCCGGGCGGTAAACGTGATCCTCGTCAAAGGCGATGCGTCGTTCCTCTTCGGTTAACGTCCTGCCGGATTCGAAATACTGATTGGGCTGTAACATATGAATATATGCGATTCGGTTGGCGTCGCATATTGCCTTCATCATCAGATAACATGATTCCCAATGATCTGCAATCCGTTGATAGAGCGGCGTCTCTTCGGCTCCGGTCAGCTTGGGACCCGTCGTAAGGAATCGACTGTCGGCCAGAGGCTCCGAGCTGCGAATCCGGTCACTGATCTCGGCCATCCGCTTCTCGAGACAACTATCATACGCCTCCCAGACGATATTTCGCATGACGCTGTATTTCGGCAGGCTGCGGAAGAGCGTCGCCCATCGCTGCCTGTCGTCTTGCAGCGCGGCGACGCGGCCCATCCGGCGCAGCGTTACCTGATCGTTTACCCGAATTGTCCGCCAGTACCATGCACGAGGGTAGAAGGGATTGACGCCTTTGGGAGTGTTTTCGGACTGCGGCAGGGCTACTTCATTGAATCCATCGATATTAACGACAACATCGATCCGAGCGCCATGGGACAACAAGTACGCAAGTGCGATAAGCT
>JAJFLK010000378.1 GCA_021772735.1 Candidatus Sumerlaeota bacterium
AACGTGATGATCAAAGTGCCGGGGACGACCGAGGGCATCCGGGCGTTCAGGCGTCTGACGGCGGCTGGCGTGAACGTCAACGTGACTCTGATCTTCTCGCGTGTGGCGTACAACGAGATCGCCCGGGCATACATCGCAGGATTGAAAGATCGGCAGGACGCCGGCGGCGACGTGACAAAGATTCGCTCTGTCGCGAGCGTCTTTGTCAGCCGGATCGATTCGGACGTCTCCAAGCGCCTGGCTGCGCTTCGCGACTCGCAGGGCGACGCCGCCGACTCAGCAAAGCTCGACGCACTGGAACACAAAACCGCGATCGCAAACACACGACTCATTTACGCCGACTTCAAAGGAATCTTTCATGGCCCCGAGTTCGAGGCGCTTGCGGCGGCTGGGGCTTCGGTCCAGCGGCCGCTATGGGGCAGCACCAGCACGAAGGACGCGTCGCTCTCCGATGTGCTCTATGTCGAGGAGCTGATCGGACCGCAGACCGTCAACACGATCCCGACCAAGACGTACATGGCGTTTCTGGATCACGGGCGGGTGCGCGGCAATACGATCGGCGAAGACCTCGAAGGCGCGGCGCGTCAGATCGAGGCCCTGGGCGCAGTAGGCATCGACATCGAAGACGTCTGTTCGGACCTGCAAGTCGCCGGCGTCAAGTCATTCTCCGAAGCATTCGATACGCTCTTCGCCGCGATTGAAGCCGCGCTGACTTAAAAGGTTTCTTAATTCGCGATTACGAATCCGCATTGCGCCTATCGGGCCGAACGGTTCCCGAGCAGTGGCGCATCGTATTTGATATGTCAGGATTTCGTGTGTAAGCCCGCTTCAGCGGGCGATCCCTTTGCCCCCGGGTTCACCCGGGGGTTGGTGGCACCCCTCACATACGGGTAGCGCGCTTTAGCGCGACTTCCCGATCCTGGCTTCAGCCTTTTCTGAATATGCGCGATGGTGACGCTGAAGCTTATGCGCGCCGCCAATCGAAGTCATCTTGCTCACAATCTGTAGAAAGATCTAATCAACGGGAACGATTCAAACCCTGTCAGCGACACTTCTTCTCACCGATTCCAGATCATCACGCAACTTCCGAAGACCCAATCTGAATTGAGGCTCGTCAACACTGTGCTTCACTAGAAAATTAATCGGAAGGCCCTCGAACACTTCGTCAATCAGAATCCGAATTTCTTCGGGCGCGGCATCGATGATCTTCTGCATTCGACTAGCATAGGACTCGAGAACAAACAAAACGGAACCAGAGTTTACCTGGCGAAATCCATCCATCTCGTCGGCAACCCGCAAAACGGCATTGATCGAAAAAAGGTCGCGCTCCATCGCCTTTCTCTCATCCTTGTCGCGCGCTTCGCTCACCCCTCTGTTCGCCAGCTTCTGCTGCTCAAGCATCGAAGATTGAATTGAATTCGATCTACGGGCGCCAAGGAGCGAGATCAAGGCAAATACAAATGATGCCGCAGCCGAGAAAACGGCCACAAGAACCTCGACCGAAAGCTCTGAATCTTGCGCGTCCACATCGCGACGTTAATCCAACTGTTCACAATGTCAACAACCGAACAATTTTCCTCCGGATGAAGAAGGCTAAAGCCGGATAGAGAAGTCGGGCGAAAGCCCGCTCTGCCTAGGTTGCATGCCCGGACCACCGCCTTAGGCGGTGGCAAAAAAACGCGCGCTAAAGACGCACTAAAACCACAGCGTCCGTCTGCGTAATCAGAATGCGTTTTGGCGGGGTGCGAGGTGCACGCCTACTTCATATTCCATTGCGGTCGACCGTTCTTGACCGTCAACTCGGCCATGGCAAAGCGCGAGCCGAATTCCACCGACCCGCCCTGGATGGGACCTTCGGGCAGGATGGTGAACGTCCGGGGCGATTCGGTCGTGTCCGGCCATTCATAATCCGCAAATATCAGTCCGCGCTTGAGCAGGCCGTTCTCGTTCAGGTCGTATTCAGAGGTCTCGACCTCGCCCTCAGCTCTCTCCGTGATGCGGATGAACGTCGCACCCTCCGGAAACTCAAGAACAAATACGCTGCCTTCGGATTGCGCGCACTTCTGAAGGTTGATCAAGTGCTTCTCCAGCTTCGGCATGACGAATTTAAGTTCCGAGCCATCCAGCGCGCCCCAGTATTGCGAGACGGAGATCGCGGCAAGAATCGAGATAATCGCGACCACCATCAACATCTCGACAAGCGAGAACGCCCGACGCGGGTCTGCGCGGCCCGATCCCGAAGAAAGTTTCATTCGCGTCATCTCCTTTTCGCTCGTCTGCCGGGTTGTTCACCTGCGCGCCGCCCGCGGGTCCGGGACGGCTTGATTACTCGCCGACGCCGCCGGCCGCATCTTCGACCATGATGACCGGCTCAGCGGGCTGGGTCCCGATCACTTTGATCATCGTTGTGAGGCCGTAGGGCTGACCGAGGCTCTCATTGGCGAAAGTGGACTCGATATAGAACGCCTCGTATCCCGCCGCGGGCACGGCCAGGGTCGCTTCGACCTGGCCAGCCTCCCAGCCCTCGACCGGAGTCGAGGCCCAGGTCTCGTTGCGGAAATCCGCATCCGGAGAACTCGCCCGCCACAGCTTGACGGCGACGGGATCCTGATCGCATCGGACTTGCAGCGTCACCTCGGAATCGCTCTCGGCGAAGCTCCATTCGAACTCAGGCCTGGCGACATCATCCAGCACGAGCGCGAAGATTCCGGCGATCGCCGTCAACCCGCCGACATCGGCGGAGTGACCGATGTTCGGGCAGTAGTGAATATATTTCTCACCCTCAAACCGGTCGAAATAAATGTCGGCCGCATCAACGGGCCAATAGGGATCGTTTGTCCCCTGCACGATGACCTTGGGCATTGTCAGGCGGTCAAGATACGTAAGGGGATCGACGAGTCTGCGCAACGTAACGCCACGATCGGTCTCGGTGCCTCCGGCTGCGGCTTGAGAAAGATTGCGGTCGGTATAGTCCTGAATCTGCACCGAGAACTCGCCCCACCAATCGAGTTGGTGCCTCATCTGAGCGTCCATGTCGAGAACCTGAATGACGACCGGCGCGATCCCCATGACGCGATCATCCGCAACCGCAGCCAGATACGTCGTCCACCCGCGCTTCGAGCCGCCGCCGACGAAGAACGATTCGACGTCGTGCTCGGTCTTCTCAGCAAGAATCTCCTGCGCGGCGTCCATTGCCCGCACGGCGGATTTCGCCATCGGCATCAGCAGCGGCCAATCCGCCTCGCCGGATTTGAGGTATTCATCGAATGTATACGCGATTGCGGCGTCTTCGCTCCGCCCGCCGAGGATCGGCTGATTGGGAACCTGGCTGATGACGGCCACGATCGAACGGGTCTGAGCCGCAATGGTTTTGCCCATGATGAATTCGGTCGTCGCAGGGCCGGCCGGTGTGCCGTCTTCATTGTTTCGCCCGCCACCGATCGTCAGGAGCGCCGATTCGGAATGCTTGACATTGCTCGGCACAAAGATCGTCAGCTGATGTTCCCACACATCACCGCGCCAGGTCTGAGAGACGAGATGCGCGTTGATAATGGTCATCGGATCGGTCTTGCCCACAGACTTCGTATCGATGATTTCCCACGCGTAGGAATCATCCGGCGCGTTGATGTATTCCGGCACGGTGGATTCCGCGCCG
>JAJFLK010000379.1 GCA_021772735.1 Candidatus Sumerlaeota bacterium
GCTGGCCTGGATCGCAGGGCTGTGCGCGATTTCCATTTACAACAACGCACACAGGCCCGCGGACTTTGCCGCTTTTCGGTCGGTTGACATTCTTGTCATCATTGGGCTGTATGCTTTTTTTCGAATCAGACCGGTTCTACTGCTGATCCTGGCGTTCGGATACACTGCGGCCAGTCTCGCGCTTCTTTTCATCCAATCAAACAGCCTCACACATCCGGAAAAGATTTCCATTGCGCTGGTCTACGTCCTTTCCAACGTATGCGTTCTTGTTGTTGTCTGGCGGCTGCAAATCGGAAACCGGCTTCAATTCTTTACTCTTCGCAATCTGGCAGAAGCGCAGACAGAGCTCACGCGCAGCGAGAAGGAACTGCGCAGGAGCGAGAAGCGATTGCTCGAATCGCAGAGCGTCGCGCGCCTGGGAAGTTGGGAACTGGACCTGGTGACAGGCGACGTCTGGTGGTCCAATGAGCACTACGCTCTGCTGGATCTGGACAGCGCAACTTACAAGCCAAACTGGCAGTCTGTGAAGAAGTTGGTCCATCCGGATGACGCGGAGTCCTTCATCCAAACCGGAAAGGGCGTGGTGGCATCAGGGGAAGAGACGATCGCGGAAGTTCGAATGAAGAGGCGGGATGGGCGCTATCTCGTCATGGAGGTTCATATCCATCGCAAGGACAAGTCGACTCTTTTCGGGACAATCCAGGACATCACCGAACGCAAGCTGGCCGAAGAGGCGCTGGAGGAAATCGCCCGGGGCTTCGCGGCGATATCCGGAACCGAGTTCTTCCAGAAGCTCGTTCTGTACTTGTCCCAGGCGTTGAGCGTGGACTGCGTTCTAGTGGGCCACATGGTCGGGGATGAGAGCGAGCGGATCGAGTCGATTGCCTACACGACTTCGGGCGAGTTGATGGAGAACTTGGAATACGACCTCTCGGGGACGCCTTGCGAGAATGTCGTGGCGCTGGCGCGGAAGACATGCGTGTATCCGTGCGACGTTCAGCGATTGTTTCCTGAAGACATGATGCTCTCGGAGTTGGGCGTGGAGTCGTATGTGGGCAAGCCGCTTTTCAGTTCACAGGGTGAAGTGATCGGGCTTCTGGTGATGATGTTCAAGTGGCCGCTGGAACATGAAGCTCGGGTGCGTTCAATGCTGGAGGTGTTTGCATCGCGGGCCGAATCGGAACTCGAACGGCTGGATATCGAGCAGGCGAACCTGAAAAGCGAAGCACGATACCGCGCCGTCGTCGAGGACCAGACGGAGTTCATCTGCCGCAGCCTGCCCGACGGCACGTTCACTTTCGCCAACCAGGCTTACTGCAACTATTTCGGCCTCAGTCTGGACAATCTTATCGGGAGCAAATTCAGGCCTGAAATTCACATGGCGGACCGCTCGAAACTAAAAGCTCATTACGCTTCTTTGGCGATCGAGCATGCAGCCGATACCATAGAACTCCGCATCATCATGCCCGATGGCGACGTTCGCTGGCTTCGATGGACCAATCGCGCCATCCTTGATGAATCGGGGGCAGCGAGTGAATTTCAAGGAGTGGGACGCGACGTCACCGAGCACAAGCGGGCCGAGGCCGAGTTGATCGAGCGAGAAGCCCGTTCCAGCGTTATATTGGAGACGGCTGCCGAAGGCATCATCACGATCGACGAGAAGGGAACGATCGAAAGGGCGAACCCGGCCGCGTGCGACATCTTCGGATATTCGGCCTCTGAGCTCATCGGCGAGAACGTGAAGCTGTTGATGCCCGATTCCGAGAGGAGCGAACATGACGGATATATCCAGAAGTACCTGGAAACGGGCGTGCCCCATATCATGGCCAGGACCAGCCATGAGCTCACCGGGCGTCGGAAGAATGGCGTTATATTTCCGATCAATCTAAGCGTCAGCGAGGTGGTTTTCGGCGATTCCCGGATCTTCACCGGGATGATTCGCGATCTGACGAGTGAATCGGATTTGAGATCTCAGTTGGCGCAGGCCCAGAAGCTGGAATCCATCGGCCGGCTGGCCGGTGGCGTGGCCCACGATTTCAACAACATGCTGGGTGTGATTCTCGGTCGGACGGAGATGGCTCTGGAAGACGTCGATGAATCGCAAGAGCTTCATGACAATCTGCGCGAAATCGAGAAAGCGGCGATACACTCGGCCGACCTGACCCGTCAATTGCTTGCATTCGCCCGCAAGCAGACCGTCTCGCCGAAGACCATGGACCTGAACGAGAAGATCGAAAGTATGCTGACGATGCTGCGGCGGCTCATCGGTGAGGACATCGCACTGAGCTGGCGGCCCGGGGCGGGGCTTTGGCCGGTCAAGATGGACCCCTCCCAGGTGGATCAGCTCCTGGCCAATCTGTGCGTCAACGCCCGCGACGCCATGGACGGCGTAAACAGTGGGGGCAAGATCTCGATCGAGACAGAGAATACCATCCTCGACGAAGCCTGTTGCGCGGCCAACGCGGGTTTTATCCCCGGCGAATACGTGCAATTCGTGGCGAGCGACAGTGGCCGCGGCATGGACGCGGAGACGGCAGCCCACGTCTTCGAGCCGTTCTTCACCACCAAGGGTCAGAGCGAAGGCACGGGCCTCGGGCTGGCAACGGTCTACGGCATCGTCAAACAGAACGATGGGTTCATCAAGGTTGACAGCAAACCGAGTCTCGGGACCACTTTCAGGATCTACCTGCCCCGCTGCGAGGACGAAGCGAAGCCGCTACGGCCCGACCGTCCGGCCGAATCCGACGCTCGCGGCGACGAAGCCGTGTTGCTGGTCGAAGACGAGCCGGCGATTCTGCAAGTGACAACGGCGATGCTGGAAAGATTGGGCTATCGAGTGTTGCCCGCTGCGACCCCGGGCGAGGCCCTCGCGCTGGCCCAAGAGCACGCGGGTTCGATCGATCTGGTGATAACCGACGTGATCATGCCCGAGCTGAACGGTCGCGACCTGGCCGATCAGTTGGAGGCGCTGTATCCGCAGATGAAGCAACTTTTTATGTCGGGATATACGGCCGAAATCATCGCCCAGCGTGGCATGCTGGAAGAGGGCATGAACTTCCTCCAGAAGCCTTTTTCGATGCAATCCCTGGGCTAGAAGGTCCGCGAGGTGCTGGAAGAATAGGGACGTGAACCCGTTCTCGTCAAGGCCGTGCGATGCGCGAGCGGAAGTGATCGCGATGGCGACAGTCGGGGATGTAGAGGTTCATTTGCTCATCATGCGGACCAAGGGCGCGAAGGTCGCCGGCGAGGCGGCGTAGCGGCGCGAGTTGCGCAAGGCGGGATTCGCGCAGGGCCGCGAATATCGGAGCGGATTTCCCGGCGGATTTTGAAGACAGCCAAAATAATCCGAAACCCCCGGCTCGGTTGAGTCGGGGGTTTTTCTATGTGGCCGATCGAAAGAAAGGGGAACCTGCTACATTTTTGGTCCAATCGCACGGCCCTCCATCGGCCCTGGAGAAAAAGCGCAACTTCCCTCGATTTCTCTTTCTTCCAGATCTTTCAAAAAGCCTTGATGTACGATCCGATCAGGCAAATACTTGCCGACACTAAACGCGTTGCCAAAATCGAGTGACTAAATACTAGGATGTAGATTGTGTGGAGCTGGCAACTGTCTCCCGAGGACGACCGAAGTAGACTGTTCTCCTCGGGAATCTGCAGAGAGATCAGAAAGGCGACCCGGATGTATCAGCGAGCACTTCGAGTGGTTTGGATGATGGTCGGAATCGCGCTGGGATTGGGAATGCCAACCCGAGCCCGGCTCCAGCCGCCAGAAGTATATATGGAAATTGGTCCTAACGATTTCCGCATATCTAGCGTGGATGGCGACGGCGACACGCTCTTTGATGCGCTGCTGGCTGAGGCCGCTTATAACGCGACACAGAACGAGTTTCTGATTGTTTTCCTCGGAACAAAAAGCGTGCTGGGAGCGAATACAATCGAGTTCGAAATTTACGGTCAGCGGATCGATGCGGCGACGGGACTCGAAGTCGGCGTAGATGATTTCCGGATCTCAGACATGGGGCAGGACGGGGACTTTCTGTATTTCGCATCCTTTCCCCACGTCGCCTGGAACGCAACGAATAACGAGTATTTGGTCGTGTGGCATGGAGACGACAACACCGCGCCGCTCGTGGATAACGAGCAGGAAATTTTCGGACAAAGATTGGACGGTGTGACTGGCGCGGAAATCGGGGATAACGATTTCCGCATCAGCGATGTTGGCACCGATGGCGAAACCATATACAAAGCCGAAGCGCCACGCGTCGTCTGGAATGAGACGAACAACGAGTATCTTGT
>JAJFLK010000380.1 GCA_021772735.1 Candidatus Sumerlaeota bacterium
CCCGATCCGGCTTTTCTTCAGTCCGCATTCTCGAAGTCCCTTGCTGCAGCAGCGCAATGTATCCTCAACGAACGGTTCGAGAATATCTTCGAATTCCTCGCGGGTGATCGTGCGCTCCAAATGCAGCGGGTTGCCGTCCGAGTATGTGATGAAGGGAAGATTCAGGGCACTGCTGTTCGAGGTCGATAGCTCGCACTTGATGCGCTCCATTTCATCTTTGAGCCGCCGCAGCGTGAGGAAATCATCTCGAAGGTCAATGGATTCAGTTTCCAGAAACTCATCGGCCACTAAATCGACGAGCGCCATATCCAGATCGTGGCCGCCGAGCTTGCTGTCGCCGGTTGTCGCCAAGACCTCGAAAGTCTTACCGTCGATATCCAAAATCGAGATGTCGAACGTCCCGCCGCCGAAATCGTAAATCGCGACGATTTCCTCACGATTCCGATCCAGTCCGTAAGCCATGGCTGCGGCAGTCGGCTCGTTGATCAGGCGCAGAACTTCGAGGCCGGCGATACGCGCAGCTTCGAGCGTCGCCTGGCGTTGAACGTCGTCGAAATAAGCCGGAACGGTGATGATCGCCTTGCCGACCGGTCCGCCGACATACTCTTCGGCCGCGGCCTTGAGCTTGTCCAGGATCAGCGCCGAGATCTGGCCCGGAGAGTAGGCCTTGCCACCTACAATGATAGTCGCTTGCCCGTCTTCGTTCTCGCCGAGCTCGAAAGGATAGAGATCGCCCGCCTCATCCAACTCTTCCTTGAGCTGCCCAAGCAGGCGCTTCACAGATGAAATCGTTCGCTTCGGCTGAGTGGCGCTCTGGCGCCGAGCGATCTCTCCGACGACGACTTCACCGCCCTCCATAAAGGCAACAACCGAGGGCGTCTTCGGATTGCCCTCAGCGTTGGGGATGATCCTGGGCTCTTCGCCTTCGATGATCGCAACCACCGAATTCGTTGTGCCTAGATCGATGCCTATGATTCGTTCGCCAGCAGACAATGTTCTACTCCAGCAGCTTTAACGGATTTCTCACTCGGAGTCCGGACTCCAAACTGTTTATCGGTCGCAGCGCACGGCGTATGAAGCAGGGAAATCTATTTTTCCAATTGCCATGCGCCCCAGGTCGCGCCCGGCTCGCGAGTCGCCGACGAGGGGACTCAGCGGCTTGATTCCCATCAAACTCGGCCGACCAATTCAGCCAGCGCATTGATATGAGATGTAACTCATCTAATTTCAACGGTGTAAAAAAGGTGATCCAAAATTCCGCGCCGGTCGCATTTCTCTACGGGGCCAGATCCCCCGTATAATGCCTCTATCCGCGAGTCAGGAATTGGCCATTCGCCGATGGCTGAAGGCTTCCCTGCAGGACCCCAAATGAGTAAGATGGCCTTCATGTGAGCCTGGCGCCCGGGATCGGATCTGAGGCTTGAGCCAAGTCCGTGATCGAAACGCTCAAGCTCCCCGACACCATCGCCGGCACAGCGGGCGAATCAGGTTGCGCAGGTCACGCGGAGATATCGTGAGCGAAGAAACCCATATCGTCGTCCATTGCCGTCTGGATGACTGCGTCTTTTACACCCCCGAACCGGGCGACTCGGCGAAATGCCGATGTGTGCATAAAGAAAAACATCTCTACTTGAACAACATCAAATGCCCGCTTTATCGGGTGGACTTCCGAAAGCGGACCGCAGGCATGAAGATCCCGAAAATAAAAAGGAAGCGCCGGTAACGGCTCGGCGCGCGCGATCACATATCGCCTCGGCCGTAAGAGACTGCTTTCCGTTCACCACAATTCAACTCGGCACGATTTCAGTAAAGCGCCACTGACGCATACGTGACCATCGAGTCCGTCTCCTGTTCGCGGTACTGATCGTAATGGAGCAGTTCGCCCTTGCCCGGACCGATCACGCTGAGCATGGAGTAAACGGCCGAAACCGCGTCGACGTTACGCGCGTTCTGATCGGGCCGGAAGTGATCGAAGAAGGCCTCGGCGTCGCGCTCCTCGACGTGGCCCAGCATCCGAAGATCGGCCGTCCGGACAAGGTCGGCCCGCAGGTCGTCGATGCCCTGCTCGTCGCCGAACTTGCGTCCCACATGGCTTAGATCCACCCCGGCGATAACGCACACTCGGCGGTCGCTCTCTTCGATAAGCGTCTTCAAGGCCGCGCAGAATTCTCGGACCTCGGGGATTTGCATCGGCGCTTGGACGCCCTCGGCCAGACTCGCGTCGATGGAGCCGCAAAGAATCGGAAGGATCGTGAAATCGTGATCGTCGCGGTGGATGTATTTCAAGAAAAGCGTCTGGAACTCCACGCTGTGCTCAAGCTTGTGGGCGTACTCCCCGTCGAGCTTCTCGGCGCCAATGAGCTCGCTCAAGCGGGCCGCAGCCGCCTTGTCGGCCCGGGCCGGCCCGAGCGGAGTGTCAAAGTCCTTATCCGTCAGCGTGTACAGGTTTGGGGTGGGATTGTGCGCGACGCCCAAAATGATATAAAGCTCCGGCGGATTCTCGCCACGTAGAAGATCGAATGCACGGGCCATGCACGCGCCACCCTGGCGAATATCGATGTGCGGCGTGACCAGGCCGCGCAGGACGCCGTTTCCGTTCGAATCGGATTTACAGGACGCAAAAAGCTTGTCGAACTCTTCAATCAACTCATCCTTCTCGGCCGGATAGGCTGCGCCGGCATGCGCTGCGGGCCGCAGTTCAAGCTCGCAAAATTCCCGCTCGAGGTCGGCGAGTCTGTCCCGCGCGCGATCGTTATCCAGGAGATACTGTTCGTCCAGGTTGCCGACCAGAGCTTCGATCTGATCGACCGGCAGGATCTGATCGAACTGACGTTGGATCTCGACCTGCACGTCGCGCAAAGTCCGCGTTCCATCGAAGAGCGACATAATCATAAAAGCCGGAAGCGGAACGGCAACCTCCCCGCCGGATAGCTCATGGGGATCGCGGAGCACGACGATCCGCTGGCCCTCGACTTCGATCGGAATCACATCGATATATCGCATGCAGGGTTTCATGTCTTCGTTCATAGGGGGTCACTTCTCTCGGGCACGGAAGATCTCAGCACATCGGGCCGCAGTCTATCGGCCCGACCGCCGGGACGATACTCTATTTCCACGTCTTGAATTTTAGCTCGAAATCCGATTCCCCGCCAACAGGCGATGGAGGACGAAATCGGTCGCGCAGACGCGAAATCCCAGCTTTTCGTAGCAGCGGATCGCGGCGAGATTGTGATGCGAAGTGCGCAGCTCGCAGAAATCGAATCCCGCATCAGCCTCGCGCCGGAGCGATTCGCGAATCAGCCAGGGACCCAGCCCCGCCCCGCGGACCGAGGGATCCAGAATGACGTAATCAAGAATGATCGGATTGCGCCCGACGGCTTCGGCAAAGCGAGTATTGCGCAGATAGATCACGAAACCGCGGCCGACGCCCTCCGCGTCTCGCGCGACATATATCAGCCACGCCAGGCCATCGATGCACCGCTCAACCCATGCGGCAAAAAGCTTCTCCGTCCCTTCGCGCGCAAGGTCCGGATCGTTCAGAAAATGGGTGTGGCCGTGTGCCCGTCCACCGAGCTTGAGCATCCATTCGCGGTCCGAAGCCTCGGCGGGCGAGAGCGAGAAGCGCTCCGATGCCTCGTCCGCCGTCCGGTCTCCCGGCGCGCCACTTTCTGCTTCGATCATCGGCATCGGGCGCGTGAATTTAAGCGACACATCGACGAGGCGAAATCCACGCGACTCGAATAGATGCAAATTAGGAAAGTCCTCGCCGTCGAATCGGGCCGAGAGATGCTCGATTCCATCTTTGGCCGCGCGCTCGATAACGTGGTCGAGTAGAGAAGGAGCGGCTGCGACGGCAGGTGCGTTCATCCAGGGCTGAAGCTTCGCCATCCTCAATCCATAGAAAGACGAATGCCAGGCGTCATCTGCGAGGCCGCCCACGGCAAGCGCCTCGCCTTCCACGATAACCCCCCAACGCGGGCGCATCGGACCCGCTGAGGCGCGGATCTGATCGAGATAGAAATCGTTCAAGAGCGCCGCGTCGAGACCCTGCACGCTCCTCTGTGTCTGCTTGAACGGGTATCGCCGGAACAGCCCGCCAAGCCAGGCGTAATCGCCCGGCTCGATCTCCCGGATACCGGACAAGTTCGATCCCGAAGAAGCCGCCGCAGCGGAGGACGTTGAGCGCGTGCCGCTCATGCCCGTGTTTTGATCAATTTTGTCAAGATGCCGCGCAGCACCGTGTCACTCAGGTAGACGGGGTTCGTCGTCATTGAACCGGTGCGGCACAAGGCGAGAATATCGCCGATGTGCTCATGGGTCACGCCGAAAGAGTCCAGCGGCGGAATCTTCAGAGCGCGCCGCTGTAGCTTCAGCGTCGTGATCAGCCGATGAACATCGTCATCGATCTTGCCACTCGTAACGCGCGCGAACTCGCGATATTTATCCAGAAGCCGATCGTGCCCCTCAGCCTCCTCGGCGAGGCGAATATTCGCGTTCGTGATTTCGGGGAGCAGGTTCGCGCAGATCACGCCGTGTGGGACGTCGAATATCGCTCCGATGGCCGAAGCCAGGCCATGAACCGCACCCAGCCCCGCGTTATCCAGGGCCATGCCGCTGAGCAGCGCGGCCATCGCCATCGCCTCGCGCGCCTCTTGATCCTTGGGATTGAAATACGCCTGTTCCAGAGCTGTCGCGACCAGTTCAAGTCCTTCTCGCGCGAATCCGTCGGTCAGAATTCCGGAACGCCTCGAAGTGAAAGCCTCGAGAAGTTGCGCCTGAGCGTCCATGCCTGTGTGCGCGGCAACCTCCGGGCTCATGCTCATACTCAGAATCGGATCGACGAGGGCGATCTCGGGCCGCAGCAGCGGGCTGCGCAGGCTTCGCTTGAAGGGCTTGCCGTCGCTCGCGCCTCGAATGACGGCGTTCGAAGTGACCTCGGAGCCCGAGCCGGTCGTTGTCGGCACGGCGATGACGGGGATGGGCTTGGTCAGTATGGGTTTGCCTCCGCCGACCCCTTCGAGGTAATCGATCAGGTCGCCCTCGTTCGTAAGAAGGCAAGAGACTGCCTTGGCCGCATCGATCACACTACCGCCACCGATCGCGATGATCACTTCAGGAGCGTATTTGCTCGCCTCGGCGAACAGCCCGTCGATGCTTTCCATCGTCGGCTCGCCCGCGACTACGAGATACTCGAACCGGAGCGCGAGCGGACGGATGATCGATTCGAGCCGGTCGATGATTCCCTCGCGCCGGGCCGAATCCTTGCCAGTCATGATAAGAATTCGCGAACCGAGCGACTCGGCGAGCGAGCCGACACGCTGGAACTCTCCCTTGCCGAAGACGACGCGCGAAGACATGGCAAATTCAAGATTCATGGTGCGGATCACAAAAGGTCGAAAGGGATGGCCGGCGATGTAAATCCGAATCAGACGGACTCAGGCGGACATCGGATTATCGGCTTGCGGCTTCGGAATTAACATCATTCTTTACGTGCGATGAAGATCATGCGCGGCGAATCCGCCTCGCGCGGTGTCGCGTCGAAATCGCCGAACGGGCCGCCGCATGGCCGCAGTCCGACCCCGCTAAGCATATCGGCCATTTCATCTGCCGCATAAACACGCACTGATTCATCCCACTGGCGAGCTGCCCCGGCGCTCCCCTGCCAATGCACGTGCTTGTGAACGCGGCTCGTTGAGACGTCGAACCTGCGCGTCTCGCGCACACGGCTTCCGTCTTCGAGCTCTCTTTCGCTTTCGGGATCGAGCGTGGCGATCAAACGGGTCCGATTGATGTGATCGATCACGAAGTGCCCGCCGGGGCGCAGCACGCGCGATATCTCCCCGATCACCCCGGCGTTCTCCTCATCCGAATCGAAGTATCCGAAACTCGTAAACAGATTGACGACAAGATCGAATGAGGCGTCGGCCAGGGGCAGGATCCGCATGTCACCGCGCAGGAGAGAAGATCGATTCCCGTTTTGGCCCACGCTTGCTTCGGGCGCCGGTTTGAGGGTTTCCGCCGCTCGCGCCAGCAACTGCGCAGAGAGGTCGAGCCCGACGGCCCGGCCCGCCTTTTGCGCCAGGAATTTCAGATGCCGCCCGGGGCCGCAGCACAGATCCAGCAGGCTCGTCGACGAATCCAGGCCAACACGCAAGGCGATGAAGTCCGTCGCGCGGCGCGCGTCCGATTCATTTCGATGAGCGTAGAGATGCAGATATGCGGCCTCGAAGGCCTTCTCATACCACGCCGTCGGGGATGGCCTTTCGTCAGATGAAACCTGAATGGCGTCGCTTTTCATTCCAGTTCGAATTGCTCCATCTTGCGGTACAATGTCTTGCGGCCAATCCCAAGTTGCCGGGCGGTCTTCGCGCGATTGCCATGATTGTTCGCCAGCGTCGCGCGGATCATTTCCTTCTCCATGTCCGATATCTGCGAGCCGACGAGAATCGAAACCTCGCCCTTTGCAGGCGCCTCGTTGCGTATCCCATCAGGCAGGTGGCGAGGCGAGATCTCCCGATTGTTGCTCATGACCACGACGCCCTCGATGACGTTGCGAAGCTGACGCACGTTGCCCGGCCAATCGTGGTTTTGAAGCATCGTCATCGCCTTGGGAGAGAACCGCAGGTCAGACTTGCCATATTGCCCGCCCAACTCACCCAGGAACGCATTTGCCAATAGCACGACATCGTCGCCTCGCTCGCGCAGCGGCGGCATCTTGATGTTGACCACGTTGAGTCGGTAGAAGAGATCCTCTCGAAACGTGCCCTCGCGCACGCACTCCTCAAGATTCCTGTTCGTCGCTGCGATCACTCTGACATCGACCTCAATCGTTTCGCTGCC
>JAJFLK010000039.1 GCA_021772735.1 Candidatus Sumerlaeota bacterium
GGGGCATCGACGAGGACCGCATCGAATTTCGCGGGAACCTCTGCGCTCTCTACCTTTGCCGCGCCGGATCCGTTGCCCGGCGGCGAATCGAGAATCTCGATTGAGTGGCCGGGACCATAGAGGCGGGTGAGGCTCTCGGCAAGGAGGCGCCGGCGATCGGGATCGATCTCCCACGCGCTCAGCGAGCCTCGACCGCCAAGGGCTTCCCAAATCTGCCCCGACTTGCCTCCCGGCGCGGCGCACATATCAAGTACGGACTCGCCGTGCCGAGGGGCGAGCAGACGGACCGCGAGCTGCGCGCCGAGGTCTTGAATCGTCAGCTCTCCCCGCCCCCATGCCTCGCTCTCCCAAGGCGCGACCGATGGACGAATCCAGCGCAGAGCAGCTCCGGAACCCGGGGCGGCCTCGCACCGGACACCCTCGGCTTCGAGCTGACAAATCAATTGTTCCGCGCCGACCCGCAGTGTGTTGACGCGCAACCAGACCTCTGTTGGGCGATTAAATCCTTCGAGCACCGAGCCGATCGAATCCGCTCCATAACCCGCGCCGAGGCGATCGGCCACATCATCGGGGACGGAATATCGGACGGCGGCCGAAATCGATCCGGCCGAGGCGGGTCGCCGTCCGAGATCATCTTCGCTCTCAGGGAGTCGCTCAAGCAATCGGCGGACCACGGCGTTGGCGAATCGCGCGGCGCCCGGCCCGCCAAGGGCCCGCGCCTGCTCGACGGTCTGTTGGCCGATGGCGTAATCGCGCGATGAATCGAGGAAAATCTTCTGGTATGCCGCGAGCCGGAGCAGCCAGATGATGGGCGTGGCCGTCCGATCGCGTTTGAACAGCGCCTCGCGGTCAATCAGCCAATCGAGCAGCCTCAAATTCTGAAGCACTCCACGGAAAAGCCGTTCGGCCAGCGCGCGATCCTGGGCGCCGAGGTCGGCGTATCGACGCTGATCGCTTGAATCGGGCACGCGGGCCGGGCCGGTCGGCTTCGCCGTTTGGGGATCGGCGGCCTCCGGGACGGCTCTAAGAAGCTCATCAACGACGGCCCGGCGCGCTGCGGAAACCGGGGCCGAGCGGGCGTCTGGAGAACGGGCTTCGGAAGGACGTTGCTTGCCGGCGCGGGGCGTCTTGGGACGAGGCATCAGGGACCGTCCGGCCCCCGATGTCCTGGCTGTTCCTCAGGATCGCCAGAATCTTGAGATTCCAATTGTGCGCCCTCGGCGGGGCCGGCGGCCGTCGCAATGGCGCTCCCCAGTGGGTCTTCGGCGCCATGCCATGCTCGCGCCTTCGCCGATCCTCGGAGATAGAGGAAAAGGAATTTTGCGGGGCTCGCGGCCGCGTATATCCCAAGTCCGATGAGCAGCACTTTATCGATGTGTTGCTTCAAGGCGACGAGCATGAAAAGCACGAGGACGATGCTGACGAGAATCTCAAACGGCCCCCGCGTGGCCAGCGGAAGATTCTTGAGTCCCGGATACGGAACCTTGCTGACCATCAGGTAGGCCAGCACCACCATCGCCAGCGGGATGACCTTTTCGGCGATCGAACCAGGAGGAAGCGAGCCTGAGGCGTGGATGACCCAGAACAGGCTGACCGCGAAGCAACCGGCCCCGGGAGTCGGCAGACCCGTGAAACCATGGCGCTCCTCTTTACCCGCCTGAACGTTGAACCTTGCCAGCCGCATCGCTGCGCAGATGACAAACAGGCCACACGTCGCCTTGGCCAGAGGCGGATTCGCCGCGCTGACCGATGTGTAAATCATCAGGGCCGGCGCCGCGCCGAACGAGATGACGTCCGCCAGCGAATCGAAGTTCAACCCGAATGCGCTCTGGGAATGAGTCAGGCGCGCGACGAGTCCATCGAAGACGTCAAGAAACCCGGCGAGGAAAATAAGCTGGCAGGCGCGCACCGGATCGCCCTCGCCCCCGAGATCCATGATCTCGAAGATAGCAAGCAGCCCGCAGAAAAGGTTTCCCGCAGTGAAGAGATTGGGCAGGATGTAAACTCGGCGCATCGGAGTTGGGGCAGACCTCGGCTGTGGCTCTCATATTAGCCCGATTATAGCACCGGCGACGGGCATTGGCCGACACCGTATCGAGCAACTACAATATCAGAACATGATGCCCGGCGGAATCAATACCGCTCCGGCAGCGCAGATCACCGACTAAGGACCCGAACCGAATGAGCAACCCGGCAGACCTCTGGAAACGATATAACCGATACTTGTGCCGCGTCCCCGAACTGGGCTTTGCCCTCGATGTGAGCCGAATGGATTTCGGCAAGGACTTCGAGGCTCAGATGCGCCCGGCCATCGATCGGGCCATCTCCGCGATGGCCCGGCTCGAAGCCGGCGAGATCGCAAATCCGGATGAGGACCGGATGGTCGGCCATTACTGGCTGCGTGCTCCCGAACTGGCCCCCGAAGGCCCGATCCGCGCCGAGATCGAATCCATGCTCAGATCGATCCGCGAATTCACGCAAGAAATCCAGGAGGGCAAAACCCTCGGCGAGCGGGGCAAGCCGTTCCGCAATCTACTGGTCGTCGGCATCGGGGGCTCGGCGCTGGGCCCGCAGCTTATGGCGGATGCTCTGGGATCGGCCGATGATCGCATGACCGTCTACTTCTGTGATAACACGGATCCCGATGGGTTCGACCGCGTGATCGCGGGGCTGGGCGCCGGAGATACCGAATCTCTGGCCGAGACGCTGGCCATCGTCATATCGAAATCGGGCGGGACCAAAGAGACGCGTAACGCCCAGCTTGAGATCGCGGCGGCGTACAGCAAGGCCGGGTTGAACTTCGCCCGGGCGGCCGTCGCGGTGACGGGCGCGGGCAGCCGACTCGACGAGCAGGCCAAGACCGAAGGCTGGTTGCGCCGTCTGCCGATGTGGGACTGGGTCGGGGGACGCACAAGTGTCCTGGCCGCTGTAGGCCTGCTTCCCGCAGCGCTCGGGGGCATCGATATCGACGAACTGTTGGCCGGAGCCCGCGCGATGGATTCGGCGACAAGGCAGACGGAGCCATTGAGAAACCCTGCCGCCTTGCTCGCGCTCATGTGGCACCACGCCGGGCAAGGGCGCGGCGCCAAGGACATGGTCATCCTGCCCTATAAGGACCGGCTCGCGCTTTTCAGCAAATACCTCCAGCAGCTCGTTATGGAATCGCTCGGCAAGGAGCGCGATCTCGATGGCACCATCGTCAATCAGGGTATAGCGGTCTATGGAAACAAGGGCTCGACGGATCAGCACGCTTACGTCCAGCAGTTGCGCGAGGGCGTGAATAATTTCTTTGTGACGTTCATCGAGGTCCTGCGCGATCGAGATGGCGAGAGCCTGGAGGTCGAGCCGGACATCACTGCCGGGGATTATCTTTCGGGATTCTTGCAGGGCACCCGGCGCGCGCTGCACGAGAACGGCCGGGAATCGATGACGATCACGATCGAGGAGCTCAATGCGCGGACGCTCGGGGCGCTGATCGCACTCTTCGAGCGAGCGGTCGGGCTCTATGCGTCGTTGATCAACGTCAATGCATACCATCAGCCCGGCGTCGAGGCGGGCAAGAAGGCCGCTCAGGCGGTGATCGAATTGCAGCTCCAAGTCACGCAAGCGCTCAGCGCCGCCGGCGGGCGTCCGATGACCGCCGAGGCGATTGCGCTGGAGATCGGCATCGGTGAGGGAACCGAGACCGAGACAGCCTTCAAGATCCTGGAGCACCTGGCGGCGAACCCGCTTCGCGGCGTCGGCAGGCAGGCCGGCGCAACCCCGAATGAAACAACATATTGGACGAGTAAATCCGGTTGAACGCCCGAGGCCCGGCGTTCTCATCCGGGCGGGCTCACCGCGCCGGATTACCCGGCCGAGCCCAGGCCTGCGAGAGTCTTGTCCGCAGAACCGGGGTCGGTCAGCCGTTGACCATCTTGACGATCGGAGGTGCGCCGGCGTCCGCGCCGAACTCGATGACGTTGACGCAGGCGAAATCCAGGCCGAAGCGATAAACACAATCCAGAGGCATCCCGAGCGCGTGGGCAAGCATCACGCGGATCGGACCGGCATGCGTGGCAAGCGCAATGCGATGGCCGGCGAAGCTCGCGACGAGATCGAGAACGGCCGGCACGACGCGGCTCCGGAGGTCTTCGAAATTTTCGCCCTCGGCGACGCGATACCGGATCTTGTCGGCTTTCCACGCGACATAGATCTCCGGCTCGCGCTGCTCCATTTCCTCGTGGGTCAGGCCCTGCAGGATTCCCATCGAGCGCTCGCGGAAGACATCAGCCGTCCGCACCGGCAGATCGTGGACCGCACCCAGCGCCTCGGCCATCACCTGCGCCCGGGTCAGGTCGCTCGAATAAATGGCGTGAATCGGAACTCCAGAAAGCCGCTCGGCGACGGCGGCCGATTGGCGAACGCCGCGCTCGGACAGCTCGACATCGAGCTGCCCATACAGACGACCGCGTTGCTCCTCGGCCGTCTCGCCATGCCGGATCATATAAAGCGTCGTCGGCCCGGGCTTGGGCAACAGCGAGATGGGTGGGGTGTCGTTTTGCTTTTCCACGTCGGTCATAACATGTATTTCCCATGCCGCCTCGAAGGCATGGCTTCGAGTCTATCACACCGAAACCCGGATAACCAAATTGAAGTTGCGAAGTGTAATGACTCATCGACGCCTGAGACGAACAGCATTTATATTGCGTTATGAACCTGCTTATGCTATCATTCATATGAACAATGGAAATCAATAATACCATTCATGCAACAGATCGAACTGCGGAAACAAATGTCTTCGAAGGGGACCCCGATCTGTTCGAGAAGCGAGTATATCGCTCCCTCCCGCTGATGGGTCTCTTCATTTTCCTGATTGTGTTCTTTGCGCTGGTATACGCGGCGATGTTCTCGACGGCGGCGATTGGGGGGCCTGAGGATCGATCAGCAGCCGCCTTCGTTTCGGTCGCTTTCGTTCTCGGGATTCTTTCACTCATCGTCCTGCTGGCTCAGGAGTGGCGCAAGCCGAAAAAGGGAACCGCCAACTGGGATCCTCCCCGCCTCACGCTTCATGTCGATCGCTTCGATTACGAGGATGAGTCCGACGTCAAATCTCCAGTTCGAACAGTGAGATACGCAGAGATACGCAAGATCAAGGTGCGTTCAGCGCCGTCGAATACCATTCGATGGTCGTCGGTGAAAATATATCGACGCAGAGGTTCAGTCGATCTTAGAGATTTTGGAGAGGTCAATATTCTGGCGCTTACGCTCGGCCGCAAGGCGCGAGTCATAACCGTCATTGAGCCGGATCTGCCAATAGCGCCATTTCTTGATCATCTTCATCATTGGAAATATGGAACCGCATACCCCGAATACAGGTTACGAACCGCGCGCGAATACGCATCGGACTTTGCCATATTCATGTCGTTGCAGCTGGCAGTGTTAATCTCTGTATTTGTGTGCCTCACGCTCGGATCGAAAGAAGACATTTCCTATCCTGCATTTCTGATTGCAGTTCTCTTATCGATCTCTGACATATGCGTCTTGCTAACCTACAGCCCTCAAGCTTATGTGTTCGTCGCGCTCACACTCGGCCTCTCATTCCGATCGATACGATTCTGGTTCCTTATATACTTCTGTTCAATAACTGCGATCGCAGCCGGCGCCCTTATATATCTAACCTTCGGCTATCCACCGGGAATCAAATTCCTTGCCTTGCTTGCTTTCTTTTCCGTTCCACTGTGGGGTCCGATTGTTTTTCTGCTTCTGTTTGACCCGAATTACTACAAGGAGCGTGTTTTCGATTTCCGCAAATCGGCCGGTGCTCCTGGCTCCGCCGATTCGGGCGAACCGGCCGATTGCCGGACCTGAGCCGATCTGGCGCGGCTGTCTTGCTGCTGGCCTCCGCCGCAATTGCTTGGCAATTGGCCCTCAGGTCGAAATAATGGGCGCCGGACCGCACGTCCCCGACACGACCCCCACTACGCTCTGAGGCCCCGTCATGCTCCGGCGTCTTCACATCGAAAACTTTGCCATCGTCGAGCGGGCAGAGCTGCGCCTCGAAGACGGGCTCAATGCGATCACCGGCGAGACAGGCGCGGGCAAGTCCATCCTCGTTGGCGCGCTCGAACTCGCGCTCGGGGGACGCGGATCGAGCGAAGTGATCCGGGCCGGGGCCGCCGTCGCGATGATCGAGGCTGAATTCGAGCCTCCATTCCGGAGCGAAGTCCGTGACCTTGTCTCCGAGCAGCTCGGGCTGGAATGGTCCGAGGGCGACGCCCTGACGATCCGGCGCGAGATATCGGCCAAGGGCCGAAGCCGGTGTTTCATCGCCGGGCAACTGGTCAATGTCGGCGATCTCGCGTCGCTCGGAGCGCTGCTTGTCGATCTGCACGGCCAGCACGAACATCAATCGCTTTTCCACCTCGCGGCGCAACGCGCTTCGCTAGACGCCTCGGGCGGATATGAAACACTGCTCGGCGCATACCGAACCGCCCACGCGGAGTTCGGACGCCTGGACCGGCGGCGCGAGGAGCTGGCCGAGGCGGCGCGGGATTTCGAGAGCCGGCTGGATTACCTGAATTACCAGATCGCCGAGCTTGAAGAGATCGACCCCAAGGCCGGCGAACTGTCCGAGCTCGAAGCCGAAGAGGCGCGGCTCGCCAACGCGGAAGCCCTCGCCGAGGCCGCGGCCCGTGCCCACGCGCTGCTTTATGAAGGCGTCGGCGAAGACTCGGCGAGCGTGCTCAGCGCGCTTGGCGAGGCGCGGCGCGCGCTGGAACGCATCGCGGCGATGGATGCGGACGCGGCCGGGATGACCGAAAAATGCGCGGAGCTCGAAGCCCTCGCCGAAGATCTGGCTTTCGCCGCGCGCGATTACGGCGATCGGTGCGAAGCGAACCCGGCACGACTCGAAGAGATCATCGCCCGGACCGAGGCGATCCGCAGGCTGGCGCGCAAGCACGCGGCCCCGGGCGACCTGGAGGCCCTGGGCGAAGAACCTGAAGAGGGCTTGCGCCGTACCCTGACCGAGCTCACGGCCGAGCGCGAACGCATGGAGCGCGACGACACCGAACGGCGCGAGATCGACGCGAATCTTGCCGAAGCCCAGGCCGAACTGACAAAGGCCGCCGCCACCCTGACGACCGCACGACAAGGCGCGGCCGAGAAACTGGCCCGCGCGGTCCGCAAAACTCTGGCCCGGGTGGCGATGGAAAAAGCGAAATTCGAGATCGCCATCGAACCAGCCGCTGGCTTCGGCGCAGACGGCGCGGACCGTGTCGAATTCCGCCTCGCGGCGAACCCGGGCGAAGGCACCAAGCCCCTGCGCGAAGTGGCGTCGGGCGGCGAGCTGTCGCGCACGATGCTGGCGATCAAGGCGGCGCTGGCCCGGCGCGATGCGATCCCGACTCTGGTCTTCGATGAGATCGACGCGGGAATCTCCGGCGAGACCTCAGCGCGCGTCGGCGAAGTCATGGCCAAGCTGGCCCAATCCCATCAGATCGTGACGATCACGCATCACGCGGCGATCGCCGCGCGCGCGGGTCACCACATATCGGTCCGCAAAGAGACGCGCCGAGGCAGGACGCAAATGACGCCCGTCGCTCTGGACGCCGATGCGCGGCTCGAAGAACTTTCGGTCTTGATGGGCGGCGATAGCGCGGGCCAGGCCGGACGCGATCTGGCCAGGCAGTTGCTCGAGATGGCATGATGGACGAGCAAGATCAGTCGATCTCGAAGTGCGAGATCTCGACCGGCACCAGCGACATGCTGAAATCCGCGATCATGACGAGATGATCGGACATGGTGGTCGAATCGCCGCTCAGAAGCCCGGCGGCCGTCAGCGAGCCCGAATCCATATCGGGAGTCCAGAGCGTGAAATTGCGTTGCAGCGTCGCCTCGTCGTCGCTGAACAGAATGTAATCGAGCTTGCCGGCCGAAAACGAACTACCATCGGTGCGCCAGGAGTAAGTCGCGCGAGTGTGAGTGTGGCGCACCGGAGCGCTCACCAGCGAACCGTTGGTCCGGCCCGGCGAGAAATTCGCCCCGAATGTTCCGTTGTCAATGATCGTGCCGTCTCGCAGCGTCTCGAGCTGGCGAACGAAGCCGACCATGTTGAAATCGCCGACCATAAAAACCGGCGCCGTCACGTCGATCGTGAAAGGCCCGACGCCGTTGAGCAGATTGCGCCAGGTCGATGAAATCCTGTCGTGTTCGACGTCTCGGCCGGCGTTGCCCCCGGAGCAGCACGGAGTATGCGCATTGAAGATGATCAGATTCCTGAACGAGCGATCGGCCGGAGGATCGATCTCGCACAGAAGGTTTCCATCCACGTTGGCGAAATTCACGATAGGCCAGAGGCTCACCGTTATCGCGTCGCCATTTTTCTGCGCATTCCAAGCCTCTCCAGGGCCGGCCGGCAGGATGGACTCCATGAGATTTACAACATCGGTGGTAGTGGGTGAGGACAACTCTGTGAAGCATGCGATATCGGGATCGAGCGCTTGAAGCGCTCGGATGAAAGCGGGCTGACGACCGGGATTGACCAGCCCGTTGCCCAGAACGTTATGAACGAGCAGGCGAACATCGCTCGCGTTGACTTTGGAAAAACTCGTCACGGCCGGAGCCGA
>JAJFLK010000381.1 GCA_021772735.1 Candidatus Sumerlaeota bacterium
GCACCCCGGCGGCGACCGCGCGGCGATCCACGCGGTGATCCCCCGGCGCAGCCGTTTCATCCGCAAAGCTCCGGGACGCGCCGCAGAGGAGCAGATCGTCGCGGCGAACGTAAATACGGTGCTTCTCGTCAGTGCGGTCAGCGAGGAATTCAACGTCCGGCGCATCGAGCGATACGTCACGATGGCCCGCGAGAGCGGGGCGGAACCGGTCATCGTCCTGAACAAATCCGACCTCGCGGATTCTTCGGATACAATCGATGAGCTTCGAGACGAGATCGTCCGAGCCGCTCCGGGCGTTGCTGTCCTCGTCGTCAGCGCGAAGTCAGGGGCCGCGCTCGATGAGGTCGGCGCATACCTGATGCCGGGCAGGACGATCGCCCTGGTGGGTTCCTCGGGCGTAGGCAAATCGACAATCATCAATTCCCTGGCGGGCGAGGGGCTTCAGGCCACCCGGGAAGTCCGCATCCGCGATGGCAAGGGCCGTCACACCACGACGCATCGCGAGCTGCTCATGCTCTCCGGAGGTGGCGTGGTCATCGATACGCCCGGCCTGCGCGAGCTGCACATCTGGGAAAGCGCCGAGGCGATCGAAAGCGCGTTCGAAGACGTTGAGACTCTGGCCGCCCAATGCCGGTTCAATGATTGTCGGCACGGGGCCGAGCCGGGCTGCGCCGTCCGTTCGGCGGTCGATGCCGGGGATCTGGATTCGCTGAGATTCGAGAGTTATCTAAGACTGCGCGGCGAGAGCGAAGCCCTGCGCCAACGCAGGACCGAGGCCGTGTGGAAGGCCAAAGGCAAAGAACGCGCGATCCACCGCTCGATGCGCAAAGTCACGAAGAAACGCACATGATCCCCCAAGCGGATAAATCCGAAGTGCGCGCCGCGTGGATCTGGAGCGCGCTCGTCGCATTGGCCTGCGCTGCGGCCTACGCCGGCACGCTGCGCAACGATTTCGTCTTCGACGATATCGCCATCGTGCGCGACAACCCCCGGCTCAAATCCTGGGGCGAGGCGCCCGGGCTGCTGATGTCCGATTATTGGGAAAGCCAAACCGAGACCGATAAGCTCTGGCGACCGGTCACGATGCTGAGCTACCTGCTCAACGCGCGGCTCGTATCGGATAACGCCTGGGCGTTTCACCTGGGCAATCTGCTCGCGCACGCGGCGGTCGCCGTGGTGGTTCTGATGGTGGGGCGGATGATCGGGCTAGGGCGAGCCGGAGCGGCAGCGGCTGGGTTGGCGTTCGGGCTGCATCCGATCCACACCGACGCGGTCGCGAGCGTTGTCGGGCGGGCCGAGCTGCTCGCGGCGCTGTTTTATCTGCTCGCGCTGGCGTGCTGGTTGCGCGGTTTGGGCCGGGGCGTGGCGTGGCGAGGCGGCGTATGGTTCGTCCCTGCGGCCGCGTGTTTTTTCCTTGCGCTGGGCTCGAAAGAAAACGCCGCGACATTCCCTCTCATCGCCGGCCTCGCATGCGTATTTTTCACGGGCCGCGCCGGTGGCGAGCAGGTTCACGCTTCGGCGACGGGCGGCGATAAAAACCAGACCTCGACTAGAGGTGGCGGGGAGTCTCACCGCGCGCGTCGTTTGATAATCGGCGGTGCGGCGCTGGCGGCGGCGCTCGGAGTGTACCTCGCCGCCCGATACGCCGTCCTGGGTGCGTTGCGATTCGATCCGCCAAGGGAAATCCCTGGATTGCTTTTCGGCGCGCCGCTGGCCGAACGATGGCTGACCGCCTCGGCCGTCTTCGCCCGATACGCCGGGCTGATGCTCTGGCCCGCGAGGCTCTCGGCCGATTATTCATTCGACGCCATCCCCGTCGTGAGATCTCTCGCCGATCCCTACGCGGCAGCCGGGATTCTTATCATCATTTCGTTAATCGTCGGTGTGATCGCGTTGCGCAAACGTTCGCCTGCGGCGGCGTTCGGTCTGGCCTTTTTCATCGCCGCGTTCGTGTTGACGTCCAATTTCGTCCTTCCGATCAAGACGATCATGGCCGAGCGGCTGACCTACCTTCCCTCGGCCGGGCTGGCCTGGGCGTTCGGCGCGTGGCTCGATTCCACGCTTTCGAGCGCGAGTGCTGAGGGCGGAGCGGGCGGAGGCCGGGGCGCGGCTCGCTGGGCAAAGGCCGCGACGTTATTCGCCGTCGCCGTCATCCTCGCCGGATGGGCCGGTCGGATCATCACGCGCAATCGCGACTGGCGCAGCAACGAGACACTGTTCACGGCGACCGTCGCGGCCCAACCGCAATGCGCCAAAGCGCACTACAACCTGGCCGATGTCTATCGCGTCGATCACGGCGATTGGCCGGCAGCGGCGGTGGAATATAGTTTATCGCTGGCAATCGATCCGGGCGACGTCGCCGCGTGGATCAACCTTGGCGTGTGTCATTACAAGATGGAAGATTTTGAAGCGGCCGTTGCGGCGTTTGAAACCGCCGCGGGCCTCGACCCGCTCAATGCCACCTACGCCGCTTACGTCGAAGGCGCAAGGCAGAGGCTCGGGCCTGTGTTCGAGGCCACTCCTGCCGTTCAATAGGTTGGGACCGAAGAATCAATTTAAGTCACCTGCGCCGGTTCGGGTTGCTCGGTCAGCGACCTCCCGCCCGGAGGCAGGCCGTCGAGCATCCACGGTCCCCGATAGGGCCGGTGCAGGTATGAATCGGCTTCGCGGTCGCGAACGAATTTTTCTTTCTTGGGATTCCATTTCAGATCGCGCCCGAGCTTCATCGCGATGTTGCCCAGGTGCGCGAGCGTGATCGAGCGATGACCGGTTTCGATCGGCGCGATGGTCTCTTCTCGGCTATAGACGCAATCGATGAAATTGCGCTGGTGATGTTCGCTTCGATAGAGTCGAATTTCATCCTCGCCGATCTCGACATCGAGCAGCGATTTTGGATCGGCATCGATCGAATCGCGGTCGACGCGAACCCAGCCTTCGCTTCCGATGAAAGTCACGCCCTGCCTCTGCTCGCTTGATATCAGTAGCGTCACGCCGTTCTTGTAAACGGCTTCGAACGAGAATTCGACTGCCGTGTTGTAGATCGGGTGATCGGAATACTGGGCTGTGGCGTTGCGAATCTCGACCGGTCCGGTGTGCTCGGTGCCCATGCCCCACTGGGCGATGTCGGGGTGGTGGCCGCCCCAATCGGTCATCTGCCCGCCGGAATGATCGAAAACCCAACGCCAGTTCACATGCGAACGCGCCGGAACATAAGGCGCCTCGGGCGCAGGCCCGAGCCAGAAATCGTAATCGAATCCCTCGGGCACGGGTTCGGGCGTTGTGCGGTCCCCCTGCTTCGAGATGTCATCCGCGCCGCCCGGCAGACCGCAGCGGACCGTCTGCAATTCTCCGATGTAGCCGTTGCGCACGAGTTCGCAGGCGTGGCGGAAACGTTTGTCCGAACGCTGTTGACTTCCGGTCTGGAATATCCGTCCCGAATCGCGAACGGTGTCGCTCATGATTCGGCCTTCGCGGACCGTGAGGCTCAGTGGCTTCTCGCTGTAAATGTCCTTGCCCGCGCGGGCCGATCCGACGACGTGCAGCGCGTGCCAATGATCGGGCGTCGCGATGACGACTGCATCGATGTCGGTTCGATCCAGCAATTGGCGGTAATCGATGTAGTCATCCACGCCGGCAAATTTCCCCGATCTCCTCTCGCGTCCATATTGCAGATTGGCGATTCGCACGGCCTCGGCGCGTCCGCCGACGGCATTGCTCCAGTATCCGGCGCTTCGCCGATTCACGTCGCAGACGGCAACGACCTGCACGCGCTCGTCTTTGAGAAAGCTTTTCATCAGACTGATGCCGCGGTTGCCCGTGCCGATAAAACCCAGCGTAATCCGGCTTCCCGGATCGGGGCGGGGAACGCGGGGGATCGTTGCGCAGGAGGTCAGGATCGTCGGCACGGCCGCGATCGAACCCGCCGCAGTCGCGTGCTTTAGAAAATCTCTGCGTGTAATTGCGCGCGCAAGTTGGATCGGACGTTTCAGCATTATTGTTCTCTATATCAATTCCGCCGGAGCATTTGGGCTGAATCGGGCGAGGCTATGGGAGAAATCATGCAACATCAATCCGGCTTTGCGCCGCGTGTAGATGGATTCAATAGGTCGGGATCGATGGATCGATCTGCTCGGACCAGGCCTGGATACCGCCGGTCATGGAACGGACGTTTGTGAATCCGCGTTCCGCGAAGAACGCAGCGGCCTGAAGGCTCCGAATGCCGTGATGACAGGTGAAGATGATCTCGATCTCGCGCTCTGCACCCGAGATAAGTTCCTCGACGAGAGCCTCGGTCAATTGCTCGGTCCTGGCGATGACGGCGGTCTCGCGTTCCCACGTCTCGCGCACATCGATGAATCGCGTCTCGGAACCGGCGGCGTGGATCTGCGCGGCTTCGGCGACGGGAATTTCAAGAGTGCCTGAGGCACCCGGCCCGTTTTCGGGCCCGTTCTCGGGATCGTCGTCGTGCTTGTTAGAACTTGGCATCAATCGTCCTCTCCTTCGCCGCCACCCTCGCCATGGTCGGCGGCGTGATGTTCGGCAAGCAAATCGCGGCCGAAGTCACCGGCGAAGTCGCGCCAGACCGTGTGGCTGTGGTTTGCGTCGAGCTGGATGTTGTCGTATTCGATCATGAACTCGGGCCCCTGAACGCGGTAGTAATGCGGATGCCCGATGCCGGGCTCCGTGTCTCCGATCCAGGCGAAATAAGTCGCATCCAATCCCCCGCGCTGAATGGATTGGGAACGCAGAGCCGCGACTTCTTCGGGGACGTTGGCGATGTAAAGATCGATCAGCGCAGAGAGGAGCGCTTTTTGATCCGCATCGAGCTCGGCCGCCGCGATGCCTTCGGGCGGATCGAAAGGCTCGGCCTGGGGGCGGTTGCGCGTGAAGATGTCGCGTGGCGGGCGCTCTCCGAGGATTGCCTTGGCTCGTTGAGATTCATCCAGCGAATCGAGCAGCGCGCGCGCGGCGTCTTCCTCGCGGCCTAAAGCACGTAGCCCGGCTCGAGGGCCCTCGACGACGCGGTGTGGCTCGGAGCCCAGGAAATGCGGCGTGAAGACGCTGGGCTCACCGGCGACGACAGTGAAATTGAGCGAGATATGATGGCCCTCGATGCTCCAGCCCCACGTGCCGTCCTCGGTCGGTTCGCCAAAAATGCAGGTGAAATAGAGCCCTGAATCGCGCAGGCCGAGCATGAAAGTCCGTCCGGCAGCCTCTTCGGCATCTTTGACGAGCTGCTCCAGGCTCATGATCGTCACGGCCTTGCCGTAGCCCGCCGAGCTGAGGCTCGCGTTGAGAAGCGCATGGGCGAGCTGAGTCTGGCCCGCGCTCATATCATTGAACGCCAGTCCCTTGCGATTGCGTTTGGGGATGTAATGCCAGCCGGTGCGCTCGGGGCCGTCGAACTCGAACAGGGCAGTCGCGCGTTGATCTTCGTCGAGGGCTGCGATGAAGGCCTGGGCAGCGCGGGCCATGGCCTCGGCGACGGGTTTGCCCGATGCCGAGAGTTCATCCGAAGTCGAAGACGGGCGCGAGGTCGCCGATGATTCGCCATCGCCCTGTGCCCGCGCGGCCACGGACGAAAATGAGACCGTCAGACAAACGATCGCCAGACATATTCCGAATCGTATCTTGCGCGCAATGTTCATGATTTCAATATCCGTTGCCAAGTATACGTATCGACCCACTGGTCGAATTTTCGGCCGACCTCGCGGCAGTGGCCGACCTGTTCGAAGCCGAACTTGCGATGCAGCGCCTCGCTGGCTTCGTTGCTTCCGCCGAGCACGGCGATCAGGACATGAACGCCGCCGGCCTCGGCGCGCCGAATTAGTTCGGTGTAGAGCGCCGACCCGGCGCCGATCCGCTCGATGCCCGCCCGGACGTAAACCGTCGTCTCGCGCGTCTTATCATACCCGGGTTTGGCTCGGTAGGGCAGGTAATAGGCATAGCCGAGAATGTTCCCCCCGTCGCCGGCACCGGCTGCGCCGCCTTGTTCGCCCGCCTCGCCGCCGTTTTCATCTGCATCGTCTTCGCAGACAAGCATCGGGAATTCGCCGCCGAATTGCGCGAACCATTCGGCGCGTTGCTCCACGGTCACCGGTTCGATGTCGAACGTCGCGACGCTCGACTCGACGTAATGATTATAGATGCGGATAATGGCCGCTAGATCATCGGGGCGGGCGTCGCGTATTTGCATCGTGCAATTACCGAATCCATGGCATTGGAATGAGGCGCGGGCCACCGGAGCGAGGGAGAACGAATCGCATGACCAAAGACACTGGGTCCGAACACACTGGGACCGAACACACCCGCGAGGAGGCGTGGAGCCTTCTCAACGAATATACGGAGTCTGCCAGTCTCATCAAGCACATGCTTGCCGTCGAAGCGGCGATGTGCGCATACGCAGCCCGGCTCGGCGAGGATGAGACCGCGTGGGGCATGACCGGACTGCTGCACGATTTCGATTACGAACGCTGGCCCAATCCCGATCTGGACGAGACCGGACATCCATACACCGGCGTCGCGATCCTGCGCGAAGCAGGCTACCCCGACCCCATGCTCGACGCGATCATGGGCCACGCCGAGTATACCGGAACGGCGCGGACGACGAAAATGGCGCAGTGCCTCTTTGCCGTGGACGAGCTCTGCGGGTTCATCATGGCGGTGGCTTACGTCCGACCCGAAAACTTGGCCGGCATGAAGCCCAAATCAGTCCGCAAGAAGCTCAAAGACAAGCGATTCGCGGCGGCGGTGAGCCGCGAGGATATCCGCATCGGCATCGAGGAACTGGGCGCCGATGAGGCCGAGCACATCGCGCTGTGCATCGCGGCGATGCAGGGGATCTCGGGGGAGTTGGGTTTCGAGTGACTCGGAGTCCGAACGCGAGCGTTATTTGCGCTTAGGCACAAATTTCATTGAAGCCCCGCCCCCGACGCGGCGTAATGGGGGCGAGCCGACACCGATTTGAGACGCCCGGGGGGGCACGGGGGGATACGAGGCCATGAACGTCGCACAGCTTGCGTTGGATAATATTGAACAATACGGCGAATACGAATCGCTGACGTTCGAGGGGAAGACCTATACGAACGTTGCGCGCGACGCGCACGCGCGGCGGTTCGCGACCATTCTGCGCGCCAACGGGATCGGGCCCGGCGATGTCGTTGCGGTTCTGATGCCGAACTCGCCCGAGGTGACCTCCGCGTTCCAGGCGATCTGGAAAGTCGGCTCGGCGCTCTCTCCGATCACGCCGATGCTGACCCCTCGCGAGGTCGAATACATGCTCGCCGATTCGGGCGCGAAGGCTGCGATCACGGTGCCGCATCTCGCCGGGCGCGTGCGCGATTCGGCGGCCGCCTGCCCCAAGTTCGAGAAGCTGCTGGTTCTCGGCGAGACCCAGGTCGAGGACGCAATTGATATCTCAGCCGACATCGAATCCGCCGAGCCGCTCGCTAAACTCGTCGATCGCGATCCCGATGACGTCGCGATGGTGCTCTATACTTCCGGGACGACCGGCAATCCCAAGGGCGTCCTGCTGACGCATCGCAACTGGGTGAGTAACACGCGCTCCTCGGTGATCAATCAGCCGCAGCGTCCGTTCCTGCGCACGATGAACGTCATGCCGCTCAGCCATGCCTTCGGTGTGATGGTCATGAACGTGGGCCTGATGGCGGGCTCGAACTCCGCGCTGCTCGGCTGGTGGGACAACAAAAAAGTCTTCGAGACGATACAGGATTTCGGAGTGCAGAGGTTCGCGGTCGTGCCGACGATGCTGAGCTACATGCTCACGTATGAGGATCGCGACAAGTTCGACACGTCGAGCCTGGAGCTGGTCGGCACCGGCGGCTCGGCGCTGCCCGAGAGCGTGCGCACCGAATTCGAGAAGACGTTCAATTGCGTCGTTAAACAGGGTTACGGCTGCTCCGAGGCGACGACGGCTCTGACGGGGTATCGCGAGGAGGAATCGTATCGATCCGGATCGGTCGGACATGCCATCGAGGACGTCGAGCTTCGCATTGTCGATCTGGGGGGTAACGTGCTCGGAGCCGACGAGACGGGCGAGATTTGCGCACGCGGGCCGAACATCATGAAGGGTTACCTGAAAAAGCCCGAGGCAACTGCCGAGGCCATCGTCGACGGCTGGCTCCATACCGGCGACATCGGCCGTCTCGACGGCGATGGATACCTCTATATCACCGACCGCAAGAAGGACCTGATCATCAAGGGCGGCGAGAACATTTCGCCGCGAGAGATCGAGGAGGCCGTCTATTCGCACTCGGCCGTCGCCGAGGCCGCGGTCGTCGGCATTCCGGATGAGACCTGGGGCGAGGAAATCTGCGCGGTCGTCGTCAAACGCAACGGGGCCGAGGTGACCGAGGGCGACATCCTCGAACACCTCAGCCATCAGGTGACGAAATTCAAGATGCCCGCGCATGTCGTCTTCTTCCCGATGCTGCCCAAGAACACGACGGGCAAGATTCAGAAGCGCCAGATTCGCGATATGGTCGTGGCCGAAGCGGCGAAGGCCGCCAAGGCCGCAGCCGCAGCCGCAGCCGTCGCCAAATAATTCGACACCGAACACCAAACGGAGGAACAACCGAGGATGATTAGTGCAGAGCAGGCCGCGCAGTTAACGCTGGAAGAGGCCATACGAGAGCGACACAGCGTGCGCGGATTTTTGGATAAACCCGTCGCGCCCGAAGTAATGAAGAAGGTTTTCGAGCTGGCGCAGTGGGCGCCGTCGAATTGCAACGTCCAGCCCTGGCGTGTTTACGTCGCTTCGGGCGCGACGCGCGATCACCTACGCGCCGAAATGACAAGACAGATAACCAGCGGCGTCGCGCCGAATCCGGACTACGAATATACGAGCAAGTTCGAAGGCGGTTATCGAAAGCTCCAGGTCGATTGCGCGGTCGGGCTATATGGCGCGATGGGCATCGGGCGCGAGGATTCGGCCGGGCGGATGCGTGCCAGCCTGCGCAACTTTGAATTCTTCGACGCCCCGCACGTTGCCTTCCTCGCGATGGGCAGCCAATTCCGCGAGCCGGTCGCGCTCGATGTGGGGATCTATCTCCAAACCCTCATGCTTGCAATGACGGCGAACGGCATCTCGTGCTGCGCACAGGGGAGCATGCGGAGTTTCCCGGATCTCGTGCGCGAGGTCTTTGAGATCGAGGAGAGCGTGCGCGTCCTCGTGGGGCTTTCTTTCGGATACGAAGACGAATCGGTCCCGGCCAATACCGCGCGCATGACCCGATCTCCGCTCGGAGAGAACGTCTTTTTCAAGGATTGAGGCGGGGCGCACAGGGCGCGCCGCGACCGCCCTCGCGCATCGAGCACTTCAATGCTTGACGTTCGCGCAACTCGACCCGAAAATGGCCGCTCCGATAGCGGTGAGGCGATAGGCACGCGGAACCGGCAACATGCGGAGGGTTGCGCCCGCCGGGCGAACCCCGCACGAGTTCGTCCGGCTCGCCCACCTCGATACACCAACAAGGCTTCACTGGAGGAGCGATATTATGGCATTTGAACTTCCGGCGTTACCCTACGCCCACGACGCGCTCGAGCCCTCGATCGACGCGCGAACCATGGAAATCCATCACGGCAAACATCACAACGCATACGTCGCGAAGCTGAACGGCGCGCTCGAAGGCCACGACGATCTGGGCGCGCTCAGCATCGAAGAGCTGTGCGCCAAAGTCGGCAGCATCCCCGAGGCGATCCGCGGCGCCGTGCGCAATAACGGCGGGGGGCATTACAACCATTCGCTCTTCTGGCCCTGCATGGCTGCCAATGGCGGGGGCGCGCCGGCGGGCGATCTCGCCGCCGCGATCGACGCCGACCTGGGCGGTCTGGACGAGGCGAAGAAGGCGTTCGGCAACGCCGCAGCCACCCGGTTCGGCAGCGGCTGGGCGTGGATCTCCCTCGGCGCGGATGGAAAACTTTTCATCAGCTCGACGCCCAATCAGGACAATCCGCTGATGGACGGCATCGCCGAGAAGACCGGCAAGCCGATCCTCGGGCTCGACGTCTGGGAGCACGCCTATTACCTGAATTATCAGAACCGGCGCCCCGATTATGTCGCGGCGTTCTGGAACGTGGTCAAGTGGGATCAGGTCGCCGCGAACCTCGCCGCAGCCACGGGCTGAGGGCGATAAGCCGTGGCGCCAAGGGCACTCCGGATACGATAAATCACTGACTAATTGCGAATACTTTCAGGGCACCGTCACGCCTCGACGAGCGAACCCCTGCGTACGGCCGCCATGCGACCGTGAAACAGCTCGTCTGAGATTCGCAGAAACTTCTCTGCATCGAGGCCAAACGGACCGCCGCCTTCGCCATACACACCGAGCAGATCCAGCGTGACTTCGCGGGCGACGGGTTTGAGCTTTTCCATTTCCTCGGCGAAGACCGCGTCCAGCCCCGGGTCGTCGCGAATCAGGCGCTGGATAAAATACGTGCCGAACGCGATGTGACGCGATTCGTCGCGCTGGATCAGATGCATGCCGGCAATCAAGCCGGGCAGAACGTCGCGCTTCTCCAGACAGTGATAAAAGATCTTGTATCCCAGCTCGGCCAGCGTGCCCTCGACGAACATATGATACGTCACGGCGGCGCGCATCTGCGCCCGGGGCGAGCGATCGGTGTTCAGCGCCTGGAGCGCCTCGGGCAGAATCTCGTCGAACACGTTGCCCTTATTGGGTTCTCCGGGGTCGAACCGCATGGTCGCGCTCGGCAGAACCTCGTCCATCCAGTTCTGGAAGAACATCACATGATTGGTCTCTTCGAACATCTGCTGCGTGAGATACATCTCCTCTTCCATACGTTGCTTCTCGCGGCGCAGGGCCTGCTGAAGCGGCGCGAGATCGTGCGTGACAGCGCGCTCTCCGATTAGAAACGCCACGACCTGCCGCAGGATCAAATCGCGCTCGTCATCGGTGAGCGTCGGCCAGCCTTCGCGATCCCGCGTGAAATCAAAATCCATTGGATCCCAGGCAAGCTCGCGCCCCTTCTGAATCTCGCGCAGCGGAAACTTCTTAAAATCAATCGGCATGTTCGGTTATCCCCCCGCATGTTGCCCGCTTCGTCCGTTTTGTCCGCGCCCATCCGGTTCGGCCTGTCCCTCTTCAATCCGCACGATACGGTCGATGATGAAGCATGGATAGATCATACCTTGGCCACCGGACCACCACGATGGATTTCTCAATGCCGAATCACTCGCGCCCTTCCGCGCGGGCGTAATCCGGTCTCCTGCGGAAGATAAACAGGTGTTGGGACGGGAGTCCTTCGAGCAGGTCGACGAGTTCGAATCCGGCGGGGTGCCATTCCGATAAGACCTCGCGCACCGTCATTGTGTGTTCGGGTTTGATATGTTTGCCCGTCGTGCCTTCCTTGCGATATTCGACCAGCGCGACGCGTCCCCGAGGCGAGAGCGACTCCAACATTTTGGCCAGCATCGGTCCCGGCTCCTGGAACTCGTGATAGACATCGACGAGCAAAATCCAATCCACGCCGCCAGCCGGGAGTTTGGGATCGGCCGTCTCGCCCAGGATCGGCTCGACGTTCGTGATGCCTTCTTTCTCGCACAGTCTGCCGAGCAGTTCGAGCATTCCGGGCTGAATATCGACGGCCAGGATCTTCCCGGTCGGGCCGACCTGCCGCGCCATGGGACGCGAGAAAAACCCGGTGCCGCAGCCGATGTCCGCGACGACGTCTCCATCGCGCAGTTCCATGGCTTTGATGACCAACGCGCTTTGCTCCTCGGCCGCGCGGCCCTCGCGTTCGAGCCAGGGCGCCCCGCCGACGCCCATGACGTGGGCGGGCTTGCGCGTGATATGCGAGCCGTCGCGGGCAGCGCTGTCATTTGTCTCGTGTGAACTATCGTGTGAACCGTCGGATGAAGTTTCCTGCGCAGCCGTCGGCCCCACGCAAACGACAAGCAGAAGGGCCAGGCAGAGAAGAGCGGGTAGACCGCGAGAAAGTTCGCGGGGCCTCAAGTTGAGATCAACTGCGCACATCATCGCCACTCCCCTCCTCCTGAGCTCACGCCGTCATGCCACGTCCGCGCGGATCGCTCACCCTATTTGGCAAACGCCGGCGAGGTCGCCAATTGCGCCAGTTTGGGCAGGGCGTTCGTCATGAGGCGGCTGAATTTATCCGCGCTCTGGCGGCCGATATCGAGAACCTCTTCGTGCGTCGTCTCTGCGCCGGCCGGTGTGTTGACGTGCGAATTCGTGCTGAGCGAGACGCCCAGGACGTGCAGGCCAGCGTGCTTGGCGGCGATGACCTCGGGCACGGTCGACATGCCGACGGCGTCGATCTCGATGCGCCGCAGGAATTCCACCTCGGCGGCCGTCTCGTAATTCGGGCCGAGCAGCGCGACGTAGACGCCCTCTTTGAGCTCGACCTTCTCATCGCGGGCCGCGCGGCTCATAACCGCCCCGGCGGCCAAGCTGTATGGCTCGGACATATCCGGGAAACGCGGACCCAGCTCGTCGATGTTCGGCCCGATCAGCGGATTGCGAAACTGCATGTTGATATGATCTCGGATCAGCATCAGATCGCCGGGCCACAGCTTCCGAGAGAGACCCCCGGCCGCATTGGTCAGGATGACCAGCCGGATACCCAGCAGCGCGAGCGTGCGCACGGCGTGGACCGCATCGACGGCCTCGATGCCTTCATACAAATGCCGCCGCCCGGCGATGACGTGGATCGGAACCCCGGCGGCCTCGCCCAGGATCCATTTATGCGCGTGACCGGCGACGTTGCCCGAGGCCAGGCCGGGGATCTCGTCGAAGGGAATGGCATCGGCGGCCGCGACGGATTCGACGAATCCGCCCAGGCCCGAACCGGCGATGATCCCGACCAGCGGCCGCTTGCCGCCGCCAGCGCCCATGCCGCATTTTTCCAGCCGCGCGTCGATGCAGTCGCGAGCCTCAGTTAGTATTTCAGGCAGAGCCAATGCTGTGCCTCCTCTCGGCGTGATTCATTGAACGTGGCTCATCATAGTCGAACCGGCGATCAATGCAAGCGGACCGTGGAAGAGCAGGGGACAGCCATCCATTTGCTTGGAGTTCAGAACAGCGCGCGACCTTCGTCCGTTCGCAAATGGTGGCAGTCCCCAGGTTTTCGGCCTGATGACAAAACCACGGCGACAAAACCGTGGACTCGACCCGCCCGCCCGGACATTCTATGAGGGTTATGGGCGAGGATACCGCAAACATCACGGACAAGGGCGGCGCAGAGATTGCGACGCACCCGGAGCCCGCCTCTGGGGACAACCCCCCGCAAGTCCAGTGGCGTTGCACACAATGCCTGGCCGTTAATTCGGTCGAGGACGCCGGAGCCGGAACCGGGCCGTGGAAGTGCTCGGAGTGCGGCGAGGCGACGGCCCAGCATCCCGAGGCGATCGATGCCGGGGGCGGCCTTCTCGCATGTCCCGTCTGTGGCTCGCCCGATCTGTATCGCAAGCGAGATTTCAATCCGCGGCTCGGCGTCGGGATCATCATCGTCGGCGTCCTTCTGGCCTGGCCGACAAAATTCATCAGCCTGGCGCTGTGTGCCGCAATCGATTTTGCGATCTATCGGTTCCTGCCCGAGGTCGTCATCTGTTACCACTGCCAATCTTCCATGCGCCGCTATGTCGCGATGGATCGGGTGCCGGAATTCGACCTGAACGTCTCGGATAAATACGTCGAGACCGAACGCGAGCGGGGCTGGTAGGAATAATTAGGGACAGTTACCTATTTTCACGAAAGCCTCGCGACGGATCGGAAGCCTAAATGAAAATAGGTAACTGTCCCTAATTATTCATCGATCGAGGGCTCTTTCTTTGGCGCTTTGAAAGTTTCGCCCCCGGCGCGGCGGATCAGATGCGCCCTTTGAGCTTGGGCGCGGGTTTGAAGCCAACGGTTTTCGAAGCCTTAATGGTAATCTTCTCTTTGGTCTGCGGGTTGATCCCCTGGCGGGCCTTGCGCTTGCGGACGCTGAATGTTCCGAAACCCGGCGTTTGAAACCGGCCCTCCTTCTTCAGAGTCTTGGAAATC
>JAJFLK010000382.1 GCA_021772735.1 Candidatus Sumerlaeota bacterium
CCGACATGGACACGACAGGCGCCCGACGGCGCCAGGTCGAGCAACACGGGATTGGTCAGAAAATCATAGAAGACGATGTCGGCGCGGCGCAACACAGCCTCGCCTCTGCGCGTTATCAGGCCGGGATCTCCCGGGCCGGCGCCGACCAGATAGACCTGAGGCTCGCGATAATTGCTGGAATCAGGGGAAGTCATGAGCTGAGCGTCGATGTGCCTGCCGACGTCGGGTCATCGCTTGTCTCGGATGCCACTCGCTCCAGGACGGCGCGTATGGAATCGTCTGCCCTGGCATACATTTCGTCGGCGAGTTCGACCGCCAATGCCTGGAGCTTCTCGGCATCGGACGCGGTTCGCGTTTCGCGAATAAGCGATTGCCCGTCCGGAGATGAAATCATAGCCGTCAGCGTCCAGATTCCGTTGGATGCGCCATCGCTTTTGTCTTCGGCGTCGGGTCCCTCCCCGAGGCGCACATGGACGCCGACCGGCGTGCGGCAGCCGCCGCCGATCGTTGCGACGAACCGGCGCTCAGCATCGATGGCGATTCGCGTCGCGGCATGGTCGAGCGCCTGCATCAAATCCACAAATTCGCCCGAGCGCGTCTCCAGGGCGATCGCGCCCTGACCCATCGAAGGTGTGACCTGATCGACCGAGAACCGCTCCGCGATCTCGGACTCAAGGCCGAGCCTGCGCACACCGGCCACGGCAAGCAACGTGGCTTCGGCCTCGCCGTCTCGAATCTTGCCGATGCGCGTCGGCACGTTCCCGCGCAACGGGCCGATCTTGAGATCCGGCCTCAGCGCCTTGATTTGCGCACCCCGACGCAGGCTCCCCGTCGCGACGGCCGAGCCGGCCGGAAGCGTATCGAGCTTGAGGTGGTTTCGACTGATGAGCGCGTCTCGGGCATCCTCGCGCTCGAGCGCCGCCGCGAGGACGAGTCCCTCGGGCAGTAACGTCGGAAGATCTTTGAGGCTGTGAACCGCAACATCGATGCGCCGCTCGATCAGCGCGGCCTCGATTTCCTTGACGAATACGCCTTTCGCGCCGAGCGAGCCGAAATCGCGTACCTTGTCCCGGTCGCCGGTGGTCTCAATGTATATAATTTCCGGCTGCACGCCGAGAGGCCGTAGCCGCGAGGAGACGTGATCGGCCTGCCATCTCGCGAGCCGGCTTGATCTCGTGCCAATGCGAATCTTCATGTCTGATCTAACCATACGCTCCCGGTTCGGGCACGCTCCGCCGAGCATCGCGTTGGTCCGCAAGGCCAGCCCGCGCGGCGACATGCCGTCATAAGCAGGTGAATACAAAAAAAAGCGCAACCGCGCGACAGCCCGGCTCGCAAGCGATCGATCTTGGACATGCGCCACGATGCGGCGCGGGCCGATCGACCTCGGTCAGTCGGTTACTTGACCACCCCGACGTTCAGATACTGAGTCGGCTTATCCAGCATGCGGTCCGGCGGCACGACGAGAAAGAGATGTTCAGAGAACGCCGCCCTGGACATGGCCAGGTTCCGCCCCAGAATGCGGGTTCGAGTGTAGTTATCTAGACTCTGAGAAAGGAAAGTCTTCTCCCAGTCCTGAAGGCCCGACTTGCCTGCTCCGTCGTTGAGAATCGTATAGAGCGTCTCGTAGCGCTGCTTCGCGATGTCTTTGGTTACCGCCATGTTCGATCTCCCCTCGCCCGCGATATGATCGGCCCAAGCCCACAGCGCGGAGACCATCTCCACCTCTTCGGTGCTCGGTATAAGTGCCGGATTCAACCTTGTTCCAAAGCCGGTGAGCCTTCAAGCAAAAAGCATGGCGCGAGGCTCTCAATCTTTTGTTCAGGGCGAGTGGGTCTTTTCCTCGTCCCCGCCACCGATGCCGTTTCCGAGATCGCAAATCGCGCGCTCGGCAACGCTCTGGGCGAACCCGCGTCGGCATAGAAACGCAATAAACTTGCGGAGGTTGTGAGGATCATCCAGGGGACGATATCGCCCGGCGCGTTTCACCGCCAATTTGGCGCAAGCCTCGATGTCCGGATCATCACCACCCCGATCCTCGCAGAAGGCGCGCTCGATCACGGACGGCTCCAGGCCAAGACGCCGCATCTCTTCCTGGATCTTGCGCCGGCCATACCCGCCTTCGCGCGTTCGCTTGCGCAGATGGCGCCTGGCAACCTCCAGATCGTCGACCGTCCCGGATTCGGCCAATTGGGCCAACGCGTGCTCGGCGGCGGCTGAACCAAATCCGCGCCCGCGCAGATAGCGGGAGAGCTCTGCATGAGAGCGGCGCCGCAATGCGCAACGCGAGGCGGCGGCCCGCCGTGCCCGGAGCGTTTCGTCGGCCAGGGCAACCTCGCGCAGGCGCGTGGCCGAAAGCAACGCGCCCTTCTTGAGCCCCTCGGAGACGACGATCTCTGGATCGAGTTCCGCCCACGGTTCGCCGTCCAGCTCGACGGCGCACACCCCAAGCGGATGGCGACTTTTCTTGCGGTAGCGGATGGCTGTGATCGTCACGGGCGAGGTTGGCAGCTCGGAGGTCTGCGGATCGGGATATCTGGCCTGACTCGTCACATCTTCACCGGTCATATCGTCGCCTGCTTCGAGCAGACAAATGTTACGACCCGCCGAGCATCGCCGCGGCCCGCTTGATCCCTTGATTATAAACGCCCGGGCCGGACTTGCAACCCGCGGCCTCCGTCGCATTCGGGCCGGGAAGCGAAAGGCATATCACGAGTCGATCTTTGCCCGCTCTTTGGCTAGGATGCGGCGGTTTGTGCACCGGCACGGGTGCGCCACAAGATCGACTTCCAAAGTGGAGGCCGCCTGACACATCATGCGAATGCAGCCTATTTTTCTCGCCCTTTGCGCCGTCTCATTTCTCCTGCTCGGGTACACGTTCCAGCTTGGCCGGACGTATCATCTCGGCTCCGCGACGGGACCGGATGGCGAGGTTGTCGCCGTGCAGAGCGCCGACGGCGCCGGCGCGCCCGAAGGGGCGTTCGGGTGGGGACTGCTCGGAACCCACTTCGTCATGGGCATCGCCAGCGGCATCTTCGTCTGTTTCGTCCATAGCATTGTGCTCGTCTATTTCCTCGGCACCGGCAAGGCGATCAAGGAACAGATGGAACTGCAGAACTGGGCCGAGGAACCCTACGAGCGATCGAGAAAAATAATGGGGCAATCGCTAATGCCGGCAACGGCCGGGATCGTGCTGGTCATCATCGCGGCCTTCTCCGGAGGCTTCTCGCTGATCCAGGTGGCCGATCCCGACGTGCATATGCTGATCGCCGCGTGTGGCATCATGGGCCAGATTCCGGTCTACGCACGCCAGTGGACGCTGATTCGCGAGAACGGCCGTCTGATGGATGAAGTCGTCGAGCGCCTCGGCGGCGATGACATTCGCATCGCCCGGCGAACCTCGCCCCCTCCTAACTAATCCGCATCGATCATGCGCCGGGTCATGCGGCGTCTCATGCGTCGGGCCCGCGGGCCTCGTCTGCGGCCTGCTCGTAAACGCGCAAGGTCGTCTGAGCGGTGGTATCCCAGGAAAATTGTTTGATCCGCTCGCGTCCACGCGCGATCAGGTCTTGGGCGAAAACCTGATCATCCAGAACGCGAGCGAGCGCGGCGGCGAGTGCTGGGGCGTCGCCGGGTGGGACTCGCAGGGCCGCTTCGCCCGCGATCTCGGGCAGCGATCCGTGCTCCGCTATGACGACGGGGCAGCCCATCTCCATCGCCTCGAGCACGGGAAAGCCGAATCCTTCGTGAGTCGTCGCCATGGCGAGCACCGATGCCCCTCGGTAAAGCTCGCGCAATTCGGATTCGCCGACGTGCTCGACAACCGTCACCGCCTCCCCTGCCCCGACACCCAGCCCGAGCTCGCCCATGAGCCGCGCCAGCGGCGGATAGAATCGGTCTTTGCTCAGAGCGAGAACCAGACGCAGGCCTGACGCCGATTGCGATTTGCGCATTTGCGCGAAGGCACGGACGAGCGTCGGCAACTGCTTATTCGGCCGAGTGCTTCCGACATAGAGAATCGTTCGCTCGCCGGGCGGGGGATCCCTCTTTGGCGGGGAAACCCCTTCCGCCCCGAGCTCATGCCCGAGAACGGCGGTCTCGACTTTCTTCTCGAACTCGGGAAAAAGATCCGCGACCTGATCGCGAGTAAATTGTGAATCGGCCATGACCCGGCGAGCGCGCCGAAGCGTCGAGCGATACTCCCATCGATAAAACGCCCCGTAAGCCTCAGGCACCGGCCAGGGGCGACGGGCCGAGAAACCCGGCACCGTAAGCGGCTGGCAATCGTGGAACGTCACGACGAACGGCGTCTTCATCCCCAGCGGCGCGACAGGGAAAGTGATATGCGCCAGATCGCACCGGGCCTTGTCGATCCGGCGGCCCATCTTGAAAAGCGTCCCGAAACTCAGCGGCGCGAACGGGACCTGGCGAAACTCGAATTTGGGCGGCGCATGGTCGGGGATGCGATGGCCCTCCCCGACGAAAATGATGTAACGGTTCTCGGCGCCCGTCCGGGCCAAGGCGCCGAGCAGGCCTTCGCTATACCGCGCGATGCCCGAGGGGCGGCCTGAGAGGTAACGCGCGTCGATCGCGATCTTCATGGGGCAAGATCCTCGCTCATCTCGCCGACCATGGCATCCCAACCCCGGCCCAATGCATAGCCTTTGCCCCGTTCGGCACGTATGGTCGCATCGCCTCTTATCTTGCTCCAATCGCGGGCCACGCGAGCCCAGCCTTCGGGATTGTCTTCGAGCAGAACAAAATCGCTCAAGAAGCGAACGATATCAGGCAGCGGCGTCGTCAAAACAGGCTTGCCTCCGGCGAGATACTCCAGCGCCTTGACCGGATAGAGGAATCGGTGCGGCCCTTCGAAATCGTATGGGATGAGCGCAAGATCCATGCAGGCCAACCAGGCAGGCAGGCTCGCGTAGGGCCGAAGTCCGATCCACTGGACGCGCGGGCTATCGGGCAATTTGGGGGATTGCGTGCTCCCCGGGCCGATGAGCAAAACGTTCCATTGCTCGCCAGCGAGGGCTTCGATCAGGTCGGGACGCACGCGTTCATTGATGGCTCCGAAGTAACCGGCCAGGCGGGGATGGTCGGCGTCCGGATCGGCATCGTCGTCGGCATCGCCTTTGTCCGGGGGAAACAGACTCTCAATCTCGGCGCGGAACTGCGCGACCTGCGCGGGGTCGGGGTTCGCGAATCGATCGCCTTCGACGCCGCAGGGGATGAACCGAGCAGGCGTTCCGGCGGCTTCGTGCCGATCGGCCAGCGATGCCGTCCCGGTCCAGATGATATCGGCCGCCTCCCGTGCCGCCCGCTCTTTGCCCTCGAGCCATTCGGCGCTCGGCGCGAATGCCGACAGGTCGTCCATATTGTCCAGGATGCGGCGGCGCGCCGGGACTTTTGCGGCGACGTCGGCCCAGCGCGGGTCGTTGAAGATGACAACATCCCACGCATCATCCCGCGCGACATCCCGCGCGTCTGGTCTCACGTTCGCAATGGCGCGGAGCACACTCTTCTCGTTCAGCTTGCCAATCAGGTCCAGCTTGCGTGCGCCGGGCAGGGCTGCTGGCGTGACGACGCGCAGATTCGGCGGAAGATCGAGGCCGCTCTCGATCTGTTGGCCCCTGCGATGGACGTAACCGGGCGAGACGTAAGTCACGTCCCACCCCCGGCGGGCGAACCCGAGCGCCATATGCTGCGGGCGCTGGAAAGCGCCACTCCACTCGACAAACGATATAATCAACATCGATGGCATAGGGAACCGAAAACGATGGCCTGACTTGGAATAAGTCGAACTCTAACCCAGGTCCGAGGGTCTGCCGGCGGCCGTCCTGATTTGCTGCGGCCCCGCGCCCGGGGCTTAACCATGACATTTTGCCGCCTTCTGGTAGGATTGCAACAATGAGCACGGAAACCGAATCACGCGAACCGGATGCGGCGCTGCACTTTCCCGAAGACCAGAACTACGCGTGCGTCAAATGCGGCCGATCGTGCGAGATGTTCGATGAGGTCGAGCTGGACCCGCAAACGCAAGAGCGATGGGCCGAGCAGTTCCCGGGCAAACAGACCCTGCGCAGAACAAATCCGGACGAAGCCGGCAAGCCCATCGCGATTGAGAGTCCCTGGGATCCCGGCAAATCCACGCTGCGCAAGAAGGACGAGGCCCGTGCAGGGAACGCCTGCTGCCTGCTGAACGAAGACAGGCTCTGCGAGGCGCACTGCCGCCTCGGCGAAGAGGCCAAACCAGTCGTCTGCCGGACATTCCCCTACAAGTTCGTCGATACCCCGGATGGAGTTTACGTCGGGCTTTCCTTCGCCTGCACGGCCGTCCTGCGCGATGAAGGCCCCCCGGTCGGAGAAAGCGAATCTGATACTCGCGAGATCCACGCGTTGAGTGAACGATACCGAACACGACTTCACAGTGACGAGACCGGCGAGGAAATTCTGCTCTCGCCAAGCGTTTCGATCCCCTTCAAATCCTATTGCATGATCGAGACTGATTTGGCGGAGTTGCTCGACGCCGCGCCGGACGTCGGCACGGGGCTCATCGCGCAATCCACCTATCTCGGCATGCTCTCGCGCTTCCTTCTCGAATCGAAATCACTGCCCGGCGCGCCTGGGGCGCAGATGCAGGAACGAATCCTGGAGGTCTTCCGCGCCAGAATGCGCGGCGAGGCGGCAGAAGACGGCTCCGGGAGGTGGCAACGAATTTTCGCAATTGCGCTCAAGCCCAAGTCCGCGCCGCTGCTCAGGCGAGTTTTTCTCGGATACGTCCTTGCGCTGCGGCGCCAATACGATCGCCGGCTCGGGGCTTTGGCGACCGCGCTGGCGACCTCGCGAAATTACGCCGCCTATGCGATCGGCCGTGGAGAGATCGAACTGCCTGAATCCGGCGAGCGCCTGGCCTATCGCGATATCGCGAAGATCAAGTTCGAGCCGAATCAAGACGACGCCCGCGAATTGCTCGCGCGTTATTTCAGGCATTGCCTGCACCGCAAGGATCTCGCACTCGGAGATGATGTCCGCTTCGCGCACAATATCATGCTGACGCATTACGGCCTGATCGGGTGGTACGCGCGCGCGTTCGCCTTATCCGGAGGCCGAAGCGAAGCAGGTCTCGATGATTTTCACGAAGCGATCCGGACTGTGGAAGCTTACTTTGGTCTGCACTATTCGACGTTCGGAAAACTGTTCACGGCGAACCCGCGCCTCAAGGCCATCATGATCGGACTGTTCTCGCGCCCCATCTTTGCCTTCGCGATGACGCGCGGCGAAGAGCGCAAATAATAACGCTCAGAGCTTCAGAGAACCAATTCCGGCGCGCGACCTGCCGAGCGATTGCAAGATCCCAAGCCCCACGTTTGCCTCTTCGTCCGAACCGCCTTCAACGACGAGGACATCGCGCCCATCGGCCGATATCCGGATCGTTCCCTTCCCATCGGGATACTTGACACGCAGCAGCCGCCCGTAGGCCTTGGCGAATTCCCGCGCGTCTGCCTCGGTGTCCCAGCTCGTCGCCATCAGCATCAGTAGGTCTCGGGCGATATCGGAACCTTCGGAGCCTCGCCTGCGCAGAACCGTATAGCTATCGCCATCCCAGCCTGCTGCGGCGGCGGCTGATTCGGATTTCATCCCGTGCTCGCCGAAAACAATCCTCCACTGTATTTCGCCCAGCGTATTCGTATCGAGAACTTCCCAGTCCTCCAGGCCCTCGATGGCTTCCAGATCAGGCCATTCGAATTCGACCGGAGCCTCCCCGGCGAGCCATTTCTCGGGATGAAGGATTTGCTCCGAAGAGACGGGCGGATTGGAATAAAGCTCGGCAACCTTTTCCCAACCATGCTCATCGATTTCGAAGATGAAATTCAGACCCTTCATATACGCGCCCATCATGGTCTCGATCATGAAAGGAGGAATATCATCGAGCGCCGCGACGGAGTCGGCCATATCGCCTTCGAGCAACCCGGCCATCGCCGACATCTCCGCCATCTGCTTGAGCGAATCCACGTCCATATCGCTCTGCATCTTGATCATGGGACGAAGCATGTCACGGCCGGGGATCGAACACGTCATCGAACTCAAGGACCAAAGCGTCATGATATACGTCGCCTCGCCCTCGACCACCGCCTGGCGCGCGATCATCTGATCGTCGTTCAGCGCGCCGCCGGCCTGATCCAATATGTATGCCTGCAAGTCGTAATGCTGATCCTGCAGGCCGTGATAGAGCTCGTGGGAATAGATCGACCCGAGCATCACCGTCGGCATGTCGGACATGACGACGTAAAAAGCTTCGGTCTCCGGGTCATAGTACGCGGCTGCCTGAGTCGTCATCATCGTCTTGACCATGGCCTTGACGTCGTCGATCTCTTCGCCGCGATGCAGGCCGACTTTACGGACGACCTTGCCGAGGATTGCCGCGCGCTCTGCCGGAAGCTCCTTGTCCAATTCACGATCCAGATAGTCTTCGAACTCATTCATGGACTGATGCTGAGCGCCGAGCTTGCCCTTGAACTTGAGGCCTCGAATCTCCTCGACTTCGGCCATGATGTTATCGGCGAGAAGCTGAGGACTGACGGAAACCTCCCGGCCGTTGCGGCGAACGGTCGGCTGGCCGACCGCAGGCGCACAGAGGAAGTGAATGATAAAGGCGAAGGCGAGAAGTCGCGGAATGAGTTTCATCGGCGGGATCCTTGGACAGTTTTCTCGTATTCGGGAGGTGCGGGAGACGCGGAAGGCGACGAGATCGGTCGCGCACGAGATGGCGCGCGGCAGTTTGACGCAACGCCCAGCCCAAAATACATCAAAAACGGAACGCCAACGGGGCCTCGAAAAAGAGTTGACGAATGGATTATCGATATGATATCTGTTTGATATCACTCGATCTGGAGGGAGCAACTATCATGAAAACACAAGAGACCGAATCCAAGCTCTTCAAAGGCTCGACCGCGCTGATGACGTTTATCCCGCTCGCGCCGATCCCTGCCCTGGCCGCGATTTTTCTATTGGCCGATAGCAACACGCCCGAGGCTCCCATCGTCGTCGGCCTTCTCGTCGGCATTCCATCCCTTATCCTCACGATCTTCCTTCTCTCGGGGCTCTTTACGCTGCAACCCAATATGTCTGCGGTGCTGGTGCTTTTCGGGAAATACAAAGGGACGCTCAAGACGAGCGGATTCTGGTGGGCCAATCCGTTCATGACCAAAATTAAGGTCTCGCACCGGCGCCGCAACCTGGACACAGACAAAATCAAGGTCAACGACTCGCGCGGGAATCCGATCGAGATCGGCTCGGTCGTAGTCTGGCGCGTCGAAGATACCGCGCAGGCAACTTTTGACGTCGAAGACTTTTCGGACTTCGTCAAAATCCAAAGCGACGCCGCGCTGCGCTCGCTCGCCGGCACTTATCCATACGATGTCTTCGACGGTGACGAGGTCACGCTTCGCGGAGATACGAAAGAGGTCTCTGTATCATTGCAAAAAGAGTTGCAAGAACGGGTCAGCAAGGCGGGCGTGATTGTCGAAGAGGCGCGCCTGAGCCACCTGGCCTATGCACCGGAGATCGCCGAGGCGATGCTTCGTCGCCAGCAGGCCGATGCGATCGTTTCGGCCCGCGCGCGGATCGTCGAGGGCGCCGTCGGCATGGTTGAAATGGCCCTGGAGAAACTTGAGGAACACAACACGATCCAATTGGATGAGGAGCGCAAAGCCGCCATGGTCAGCAATCTCCTCGTGATCCTGTGCAGCGATAACCCGGTAAGCCCGGTCGTCAACGCCGGAACCCTTTACACGTAGACTCTCGCGCTTGGTCCATGCTCATGGCCGATCGTAAATCATTCCTGCTGAGAATCTCGCCCGAGCTCTTCGAGGAGCTTAACCGCTGGGCTCGTGATGACCTGCGCAGCCTGAACGGCCAGATCGAGTTCCTGCTGCGCGATGCGGTGCGCAAGCAGCGGGACAAATTGAAAAGCGCCGCCGAGGATGGTTCGGAACGCGAGTAAACCGATTGCGGCCGAGCCCTTGCTCATGGGTTCAATTTGGACGGCGGCGTCTTTTTTGGATCGATTATCAGGTTTTCTCAGGTTTGAGAGAAGCGGAGTGCCCAGTCGCCAGTGAGTGCCAATACAACGGCCAGCCTCCCTTGATCGCTCATGAGATGTATTGCTTACGATCCTTTTTGTAAAGTTCGCTTGACATTTCATCAAGCTTGATTTACTATTCGTCCTATTCGAGATAAGTAAACCGCTTGAAAGGACTTAGACGACATGAACGAAACCAACACGGAATCACTCCGGGATCAATCCTGGGGCGACATGACGCCCCGAGACCGACGCAACGAGAGACGATGCATCCTGATACTTTTCGTCTGGCTTGTCGCCTTTGCCGCAGCAACTTTCTTGATCCGCATGGATTACATCCCGACCGGACCGGCGAGCTGGGTCGTCTCCGGCATTCCCTCGCTCATCGCCCTGGCGACAGCGCTTGCCTTCTTCCGGTTCTTGCGCGAGGCAGATGAGCTCCAGCGCGCAATCCAACTCCAGGCGCTGGCGCTGGCGCTCTGGACGGGATTCGTGATCTGGCCCGCTGTTCAATTGCTTGAGAAGTCGGGAGCCTCATTCGATTTCTTTATCTCGCTTGCGGACGCTCCAATCCTCGGCATGGACGCCGCCTATATTGTCGGCATCCTGCTCGGCCGGAGCCGTTACCAGTGAAGAACCGACTCAAAGTCCTTCGCGCCGAACGCGACTGGACGCAGGAACGGCTGGCCAGAGAACTGGACGTATCTCGCCAGACGGTCAACGCGATCGAAAAAGGAAAGTTCGATCCCAGTCTCCCGCTTGCATTTAAAATCGCCGGCCTCTTCGGCGGACGAATCGAAGACGTTTTCTTCCCGCAATCTGAATAGAAATCTCGCCGGCCCTCCGCGGCTCGAAGAATGAAAGGAAAATGAAAGTGATTTATCGCAATTGGATAATATTCGCATTGATCGTATGGGCGTCAGGGGTGAGCCAGGGCTTCGCAGCCGAGCCCACCTTCGAGGCGCGCCTTGAGAAGCTCGCCAAAGAGATCGAGCGCGGCCGGGTCGAAAACCACGTCCCCGGATGCACGATCGCCGTCGTGCGCGGCGGCGAAGTTGTTTTCGCTCGGGCGTTCGGCCTTGCCGAGATCGAAACCCAGACGCCCGCAACGCTGCAAACTCGTTTCTTTATCGGATCGACGACGAAGGCCTTTACGGCGACTCTGCTTGGCATGCTCGTCGACGAGGGGAAAATGGGCTGGGATGATCCAGTCGTGCGCCACCTTCCATACTTCGATCTGGCTGTGGACAGCGAATATCCCGGAGCCCAGGCGACAATCCGCGACATCTTGAGCCACCGCACCGGCTTCACGCGGATGAATATGTTGTGGGTGGGCGGCGCCTTAACGCCCGACGAGATTCTTCACCAGGCTTCCAAGGCAGAGCCCTTCGCGCCGTTTCGCGAACGATTCTACTATAACAACGTCATGTTCCTTGCCGGGGGATGGGCCGGCGCTTCCGCCGGAGGCGCGGATTGGGGCACGTTGATCGGCGACCGCATCCTCACGCCGCTCGGCATGACCGATACTCTGACGTCCGTGCGTGATGCCCGAGGCGGACCGCAGATGGCTCGCGGCTACGCGTGGGATGAAGATCTTGAGGAATTCATACTCCACTCCCCCAGCCCCGAAAGCCCGGGGGTCGATTCAGTCGGCCCGGCGGGCTCGATCAGCTCGACCGCTCCGGACATGGCGAAGTGGTTGCGTTTCCTCCTGGCCGAGGGTGTTGTGGATGGGAATCGGTTAATCAGCGAGAAGGCGTTGCGCGAGACCTGGAGAAAGCAAATCGAGATGGGCGGGGGCGCCGGTTACGGCTTGGGCTGGATGGTGCGCGACTGGCAGGGTCAACCCCTGATCGAGCACGGCGGCGCCGTCCCGGGAGGCTTCAGCGCACAGGTCGCGATCCTGCCCGAATCGGATTTTGGCTTCGTGCTGCTTGCAAACTCTTTTCCGACTCTTTTCCCGACAGCCTCGCTCAGCCTCGTTCTCGATACGTTGCTCGGCGAGTGGACTAACGATGACACGCAGGGCGAGACGGAAAACTTCGCTCCCCTTCTCGGCAGATACATCGCAAACTTTGCGACGCGCAGGGACGAGGTCTTCACGATCGTCGAACGCAACGGGCGGCTCGGCCTCGATATTCCATCCCAGATGGTCTTCGATCTTAACTCGCCGGACGCGGACGGGTTGCGCCATTTCGCGATTACCGATCGGACCGCCGTTTCATTTGTGCACAACGACGACGGCGAGGTCGTGGCTCTCAAGATGCACGAAGGCGGGATGGAGTTCACCGTCCCGCGTGAGGGTGTCGAAATCGAGCCCGAGATCGATCTCGATGAGTTGCACAAGTACCTCGGCTCGTATCACGCGGATGTTCAGGATGTCGACCTCACGGTGCGAATCGTGAACCAGCGGCTTGCCTTCGAGATCCCCACAGGGGGACAGCTGTTCGACGTGCATCCGCCCAACGAAAACGGGCGCTGGGTAGCGCGCGCAAGAAAGGACCTTTCGGTTTCATTTCAAAAGGCGCAAAACGGAGCGATCACCGGTGTGAACGTTCATCGGCCCGGCGGGGCGCCGATCATCCGCTTCCGCTCGACAGACGTCGCTGAAGCGCCGCTGCCAACGGTCCATCAACTCATGGCCCTGCGCAGGAGCAACGGAAGCGTCCGCGAATCGGCAACATCCAGAAATTACCGAACTGCGGGCGTCGTGCGTTTTCCGCAAGCAGCAGTTGAGGGAAGATTCGAGGTCACGATTTCCGGGGATTACCGCTCGCGGATCGACATGGATCTCGGCCGGTTCGGCAAGATTGAGGTTGCGCTCGATGCGAACCGCGCATGGCGCGATACGACCTTCGAGATGGAACCCTCCAAAGAGTTAACCGGCAAGATGCTCGAGCAGTTGCGCCAGGGGCATCCCTCGGCGCTCTATGGAGACTGGCGGAAGTTTTTCGATTCGGTCAGCGTGCTCCGGGCCGACGAACTTGATGGCCGCGCGGTCTACATCGTCAAGCTCCAAAAGGGGGATGTCCCCGCGATCAAACTCAGCGTGGACGCGCGGACGGGCGATGTAGTCAAAGTCGAGCAGCGCTTCATCATGCCCGCCATCGGCACCATGCCCGTGACCACTATCAATGAGGACTTTCGCCAGGCGCATGGCATGCGCATCCCCTATCGTCAAATCGAGATTAACAAACAAACCGGCCGAATGGTTTTCGAAATCGAGAGCGTCGAGATGAATCTAGACCTGGCCAAAGATGCGTTTATTATCCGGTCGCCCGAAGAGCGCCGGGCCGTTCAATAGAGCCTCAGCCGCCGATGGCACGCTTCTCGGCGAGCGATGCGATCTCATCAGCGCTGAATCCAAGTTCGGCGAGGACGGCATCGTTATCCGCGCCCGGCGCGCGGCCGATGAACCGGTATTCGGGCTGGGTCTCCGAGAACTTGATCGGATGCGCGAACTGACGCGCGGTGCCGCCCGCGCCGTCGTCCACTTCGACGACCATCTGCCGCGCCTGGGTCTGCCGGTGCTCGGTGACGCCCTTCATATCTATCACGGGCTCGACGCACGCGTCATGGCGGGCAAAAATTTCGATCCAATCGGCCAGGGTCTTGGACGCGATTTTCTCAGCGACTTTCTTCTTTGCCTCGGGGATGTTCGGCATCATCGCCATCGGCGCGTTGGGCGGGGCGAGCTCGGAGAGTTCCAAGGCAGCCAGGAAATCGGCGAGAAACTTAGGCTCCAGTCCGCCCACGCTCAAGTACTCCCCATCACTGGTCCGGTAGCAATCGTAGAGGCATCCGCCGTTGAGCATCTCGGCCTCGCGTTGCGGAACTCGCCCATTGGTCAGGAAGTCTGACCCCGCGATGGCATTGAGCGCGATGGAGCCATCCAGCATGGCGACATCGACGAACTGACCCTCGCCGGTCTTCTCGCGATGAAACGCCGCGGCGAGAATCCCGATGACGAGCATCAGCGATCCGGCGGCGATATCAGCGACCTGCGTGCCGTATGGCGCGGGGCCTTCGGCTTCGCGGCCGGTGTATGAAACGATGCCCGAGAGCGCGAGGTAATTAAGGTCGTGGCCGGCGCGATCACGCATCGGGCCATCCTGACCGTAACCCGTCAGCGCCGCATAAATGATCCCGGGATTCACTTTGCGGGCGTCGTCATACGACCAACCGAGCCGAGCCATAACGCCGGGACGGAACTGCTCGACAAGAATGTCGTGACTTTTGACAAGGCGCTCGATGATCTCGCGGCTCGCGGGTTCCTTCATGTTGACCGCGATGCAGCGCTTGGAACGCGCGAGGGTCTGATCGAGAAAATTTGCCTTGCCTCCCGCCCCGGGCGGACGCACTCCGGCGCGGCCCGGCGCGACGACGCGCGTCACCTCGGCGCCCAGATCGGCCAGCATCATCGTGGCGTATGGCCCCGGCAGGAGCGTCGAGAAATCTAGGACTTTAAGACCCTGTAATGGACCGGACAATGTGTATCCCCCAATTCATCGATCCGCATTTAGCGGAAGTATTTGGAATAAATCAGAGCTCCAAAGAGTACAATCGGAACAGTAAGAAAGATGAGCGCGAAAATTATGAGCGATTGAGACAACTTCAGTTGTGTCGAGCGGCCTCGCGTTTTCTCATAACCCAGCAAGCCAATTACGATCAGAGCGAACGCCGCTGGGCCGACAAGCCCCCAGTTCCAATTCCAATCGGAGTTCACTGCGAAAGTGAAGAGGAGGAACGCGATCCAGACGATCCAGGCGATCCACCAGATCCACATCAGAGGGGTCATCTTTTTCTTTGCCTGGTCATCCATTAAAGCGATCCCGCTATGAACTCAATCCCATCTGCTTGGCGATGATGTGTTTCATAATCTCGTTTGATCCGGCGAAGATCGATTCGACGCGGAAATCGCGGAACGCTCGGCAGATCGGGTATTCCTCCATGTAACCATAACCGCCGAAAAGTTGCAGGCACTCGTGAACGACGCGGAAGTTCATGTCCGTAATCCACCACTTGGCCATCGAGATTTCCTTGCTCAGGTTCTTACCCGCCATGTGATCGGCGATCAGGCGATCAATGAAAACCCGGCCGAGCTCGATCTGCGTCGCGCATTCGGCGAGCTTGAACTGTGTGTTCTGATACGTCGAAAGCGGCTTGCCGAAAACCTCGCGCTCTTTGACGTAAGCAAGTGTCTCGCCCAGCGTCCATTCGGCCTCGACCTGCGAGGCGACGGCGATGACGAGCCGCTCCTGCTGGAGGTTATCCATCAGGTAATAGAAACCCTTGCCGGCCTCGCCGAGAAGGTTACCGGCGGGGATTCGGCAATCCTCGAAGAAAAGCTCCGACGTATCCGACGCCTTGCGTCCCATTTTCTTCAGGTTCAGGCCACGGCGGAAACCGGGCGCATCCCCCTCGACAACAAACAGACTGAGCCCGCGGTGGGCAGGTTCGGCATTGGGATCGGTACGGGCGACGACAACGACGAGGTCGCAAATCTGTCCGTTGCTGATGAACGTCTTCTGGCCGTTCAAGACCCACTCGTCGCCGTCGAGCACGGCGGTCGTCCGGACTCCAGCCAGGTTCGAGCCAATGCCGGGTTCGGTCATGGCGATCGCAAGGACGGCATCGCCGTTGATAATCCTCGGCATCCAGCGCTCTTTCTGCTCGTCGTTCGAGATGCGATCGATGTATGGGCCGACGATGTCGTTATGCAATTCGAGCATGAACCCGATGACGCGATGGCGCGCGACCTCCTCGGCCATGATGACCGAGTAAAGGAAATCCGCTTCGGAGCCGCCGTATTTCTCGGACGCCCAGGGGCAGAGGAAACCATTGCGCCCGGCGAGCGTCCAGAACTCGCGGTCGACCTTGCCCTGGCTTTCCCAGCGGTCGTAATTCGGGACGGCTTCGGTTTGCAGGAATTTGGAGAAGGCATCGCGAAAGATGCGGTGTTCCTCGCCGAAAAGTGTTCGCTCCATGATGGCCTAGTTGACCTGCCTTCCCTCGCCCCAGTAGGCCTCGCGCAGACTGCGCTTCAAGATCTTGCCCGCGCCGGATTTGGGCAGGGCTTCCATGAACTCGACCGATTGCGGACACTTGAAATGAGCCAGGCGCTCGCGGCAGAACTCGATGATCTCGATGTCGCTCGAGGCTTCGCCCTCGTTCATGACGACGAAGGCCTTGACCACCTCGCCCCATTTTTCGCTCGGCACGCCGATGACGGTCGTCTCGAGCACGCCGGGGAACTGCATGAGCACGTTCTCGACCTCGGTCGTATAGATGTTCTCGCCGCCGG
>JAJFLK010000383.1 GCA_021772735.1 Candidatus Sumerlaeota bacterium
CCCTGTTCGATCGCGCGCCGCTCGTTGGGCAGATAGCCGCCCCGGTAGCCTTTGACCGCCTCGGGATTGCGCCTCATCCGGGCGAGCGCACGCCGCAGATACGTCGTCAGCAATTCGACGCGCGTGCGCGTCCGGGCGAAGACGATGGTCTGCAAATCCCGTTCGATGAAACGCAGCACGAGCTTGCGGGCTTCCTTGACGGCCGAGGCGCGTATGCCCAGCTCTTTGTTCACGACCGGCGGGTTGTAAAAAATAATCTCCCGCTGGCCGGTCGGCGCTCCGGATCGATCGATCAGGCGGAAGGGTTCGTCGACAAGCCGCTCGGCCAGTTCCTTCGGATTCGCGATCGTCGCCGTGCAGCAAATGAACTTCGGCCGCGCGCCATAGAACGCGCAGATTCGGCGCAGGCGGCGGATCAGGTTCGCAACGTGACTGCCGAAGACCCCGCGATACTGGTGCATCTCGTCGATGACGATGGTCTCAAGATTCTCGAACAACTGAAGCCAGCGCGTGTGGTGCGGCAGGATTCCGGCGTGGAGCATATCGGGATTGGTCAGGACGATATGCCCGGCGTGGCGGATCGCCGAGCGTGCGGCCGCCGGAGTGTCGCCGTCGTATGTGAAAACCTTGATGTCGCGTTCGAGTTGCGCGGCCATCTCGTGCAGGCCGTGGTATTGATCGTGCGAAAGCGCCTTGGTCGGGAAAAAATACAGTGCCCGTGCGTTCGGGTTTTCGAGCAGCCGCTGGAGCACCGGCACGTTGTAACACAGCGTCTTGCCCGAGGCTGTCGGCGTGACGATGACGACATTCTCTCCGGCGAGGTTCGCATCGATCGCCTCGGCCTGATGCGAGTAGAGCTTCTCGATACCGCGTCCGCGCAATGCCCCGGCCAGTTCGGGCGCCAGCCGCTGCGGGAAGGGCGCGAATCGCGCCGGGCGCGCCGGGATCGTCCGATGCAGCGCGATGTTCCGGGCGATGGCCGGATCGTCGAGGATACCGGCAAGGACATCGGTGATGGAGGTTTGAGGACTCAGGGTGGTCATCGGGGGTTTATTATTGGGGGCCGGGATATGGGCGAAGGATTGGGGCGCGAATTTCGGGGCCGTACGTCGAGGCGATAAACGGGCGAAAATGCCACAGCATCTTAACGCCGGATTCGCCGAGACGCCAGCAGGGATTTCTGTCCGAATTGCCCCACAATAAAGACACCGAGAATAGGGGCTGGGAGCTGGATTCGAAGTCGAAGCGGGCGAACTACAAGCCAAAGCTGTTGGCGATTTCGCCAAAGGTTCGATTGATCCGCGATAGCCCATTCCGACCGGCGCTTTTTGCCGCTTTCCGATCTTGCCAGCCAACTGGTTTTGCTCTAAGACAATGTCGCAGCAGTGTGGTTAGGCCCATGAATTCCACGAGGCGCCTAAGAATAGGAATGGCGATTGACATGTCACCTTCAGATCTGAAACAGCGGCATGACGAGGAGCCCAAGATAGAGTCCCAGTCATCGAAGAAAAATCAGGACAAAACGCGTCAGGGATTGAGGGCGGTCGGGCGGACCATCGGTCCAGTTTCGGACCTGGAGCGCCATCTCCCGAGGGACTGGTGGAAAAACCTTTTCAATTCACTTTACCTCAAAACCGACGGCGATGTCGTGGAAAACGATGAGAATACGGAACGGGACGTCAAGATGCTGATTCGCGTCGCCGCTCTGGAGAAGAACGATCGAATTCTTGATCTCTGTTGCGGTCAGGGGCGGCACTCGCTTGAGCTGGCGCGACAAGGCTTTCCCAACATCACCGGAATCGATCGTTCCAGGTATCTCGTGCGCCTGGCTCGCAAGCGCGCGAATAACCTTGGGCTGGACGTTCGATTTCGCGAAGGTGACGCGCGACGCATAAGGGGCGTGAATCTCCCCTTCCACAGCGTGGCGGTGTTGGGCAATTCCTTCGGCTACTTCGACCACGAGGACGACGATCTCGCGGTTCTTTTGGCTATCAAAAGGGTTCTCGTATCGAAGGGGACAATCATAATCGACCTTCTCGACGGCGAATGGATGAGGAACAACTTTGAGTCCCGTTCGTGGGAGTGGATTGACCAGAGCCATTTCGTATGTCGAGAACGTTCATTGACTGCGGATCGGGAGCGGCTGGTTTCGCGAGAAGTGGTCGTTCACGCCGAGCGAGGAGTGATCGCGGATCAATTTTATGCCGAACGACTCTATGTGCGGGATACGCTTGCAGAGCTGTTGGAGCGCGCGAAATTTGGATCGATTCGCTTTCACGACTCTCCGGTCACGGACTCGAAGCGGAATCAGGATCTCGGCATGATGGCCGCACGAATGACCGTAACCGCGCAAGCTCCGCGGAAAAGCGCGCCTACAGGAGGCCCAAAGCGGCAGGTTTCGAAGTTGGTGGTGATGATGGGCGATCCGACGTTACCTGACGCCGTGAAGCGGGGCGGCCAATTCAATGAAGAGGATCTGGATACCGTCAGACGCCTTAAGGATGCGTTGGCCGAGTTGACCGAGTTCGATATTCGATATCTGCACCAGCATTCGCTGTTCGTCTCCGAGCTGAGGGATGATCCGCCAAGACTGGTCATGAATCTTTGCGACGAGGGCTGGAATAACGATGCATTCATGGAGTTGCACGTACCCGCGCTGCTCGAAATTTTAGACATTCCCTTTACTGGAGCCGGGCCGGCATGCCTCGGAATGTGCTATGACAAAGGCATCGTGAGGGCGATCGCAGAATCGCTGGACATACCGGCGCCTCTGGAGACTTTCTACAATCCATCGGACCAATCGGCGAATTTGCCTTCGATATTCCCCGCTTTAATTAAGCCAAATTTCGGGGATAGCAGCATCGGAATCACGAAAGAGGCGGTGGTCCACAATACCATCGAACTCTTAAACTATTTCGAGCGTTTGACGTCGGAATGGCCGGGTCGTCCTATTTTGATACAAGAATTTCTCGACGGACCGGAATATACAGTCGGCATCATCGGTAATCCCGGATCGAAATTCCACGCCTTCCCGATCCTTGAGGTCGATTTCAGCGGTCTGCCGAATGATCTTCCGAAGATCCTGGGCTACGAGTCCAAGTGGCTTCCGGATTCGCCTTATTGGAATCAGATTCGATACATACCGGCGAAACTGGAAGAGGATACCGGTCGTAGGCTCGTGGATAATTCGATGGCTCTGTTCGAAAGGCTACAGTGCCGGGACTACGCGCGATTCGACTTTCGCGCTGATTCCCAAGGTGAGATCAAATTGCTGGAGGTAAATCCGAATCCCGGCTGGTGCTGGGACGGAAAGATGAACCTAATGGCGGAGATGGAGGGTTTGCGATACTCCGACCTATTGCGGATGATTCTTGAGGCGGCGTCGGATCGCATTCAATCGCCGGCCCCTTGAGGAGGAGCGTGCCGACCCCACTGTTCGAAGGCGCCAGACAAGCCGTTCTGGAGAAGGGCGCGAGTCACGACGGATTTGCCGATACGCCAGCAGGGATTTCTGTCCTCTTCCTGCCTCGCCGTTCGACAATTGCTCACTCGCCCGGGATTCGAAGGCACCGTGCCTTTTTGAACGGATTCAAGCGGACAGGCTCAATGGTGAAATTAAAGATTGATATATCAGGATGTATCGATATATCATCTTGGCATGAGCCCAACACGAACAGAATCCACAGAACTTCTCAGTCTTGAAGCCATGAGCAGGGCTGCCGCATGCCTGCGGACGATCGCCCATCCCCATCGCCTGCGGATGATCCAGATGCTCCTCGGTGACGAGTATACGGTCGGCGAACTCGCCAGGGCATGCGGCATCGCTCCGCATGCGGCCTCGGAGCATTTGGGCCGGATGCGCGACCGCGGGCTGCTCCAAAGCGAGCGAAGAGGCCGCGAAGTCTACTACCAGATCGCCGAGCAAGGCCTGGCGAGTATTATGAGCTGTATCGAAAATAGATTCTGCGACACTGCATAATCCGGGCCGCCGTCGGCATCTCGATCGACCAGCCGCCCACAATTAATGCCTGAAAGGATTCGACATCATGGGAGCAATCGTTGCCCAATCCATTTCGGTCCATGAACTTTTCGAACTTCACAAAGCGGGCGAAGCGGTCGAGCTTATCGACGTGCGACCGTCCGAGATGTTCGAGCGGCTTCGCGCTGAGTTTGCCCGGTCGGTTCCTTTCGTTGGGCTGGACCCGCACACCTGCATGGCCTCCAGGGAGCTGCCGGCCGATACCGCGCTGTACGTCATTTGCCAGGGTGGCGTGCGATCGGCCGAGGCATGCGAGAAATTTCTGGCGGCGGGTTTTCAAAACGTCGTCAACGTCGAAGGCGGGACGATCGCCTGGAGGAAGGCCAAGCTACCCGTTGTTCGCGGAGCGCGCGTGGTGACCATCATGGAGCAGGTTCAGATTACAGCCGGCTCACTGGTCCTGATCGGCGTCGGGCTCTCGCTCGCGGTTCATCCGGGGTTCCTCGGTTTATCGGCCTTCGTCGGCGCGGGATTGGTCTTTGCCGGAGCGACCGGCACATG
>JAJFLK010000384.1 GCA_021772735.1 Candidatus Sumerlaeota bacterium
CGGAATCAGAAGACCCATAATGACGTTCTCTTTCAATCCGCGCAGTTGATCGAAGCGTCCTCGAACAGCCGCGTCCGTTAGAACTCGCGTCGTCTCCTGGAAAGAAGCCGCCGCGATAAACGAATCCGTCTCAAGCGAAGCCTTGGTCAATCCGAGCAGTTTCGGGCGAGCCGTCGCCGGCTTTCCGCCTTCTTTCTGTGTCCGCTCGCACTCCTCGGCGAATTGGAATTTATCAACTTGCTGGCCGTAGAGCAGGCGCGTGTCGCCCACGTCCTCGACGATGACCTTCTTGAGCATTTGCCGGATGATGCACTCGATGTGCTTGTCATTGATCTGCACGCCCTGGAGACGATACACCTCCTGCACCTCGCCGAGCAGGAACTCCTGCAGTTCCTTCTCGCCTTTGACGCGCAGCAGGTCATGCGGATTGATCGATCCATCCGTGATCAAATCACCGGCCTTGACCTCCTCGCCATCGCGCACGGTCAGATGGCGAACCAGCGGCACCGAGTGTGAATACTCTTCGCCGTCATCGCCGATGACCATGACCTTCCTGGTGCCCTTGGAGATTCCGCGGATCTCGATCTTCCCATCGGCCTCGGCGATGAATGCCGCATCCTTGGGCTTGCGCGCCTCGAACAATTCGTCGATTCGAGGTAGACCGCCGGTGATATCCCGGCTCTTGACCCGGAGCCTCGGCAAGCGCGCAAGCGCCTGACCAGCGGCGATCGCAGACCCGTCTTCGAGGCCCGGATTAATGATCGCCCCCGCCGTCAGCGTGTATGAACTGATGACCTTGCCGTCCTTGCCCTTGATCCGAATCAGGGGGTGACGCTCTTCTTTGTGCTCCTGGACCTTGAGATGGACGTTGCCGGTGCGCGCGTCGATATCCTCAGCGACCGTGATCCCTCTGATGATATCGTGGAACTCGAGCGTTCCGGCCTCTTCGGCGATAATCGGTGTCTGGTTTGTATCCCAGGAGACGAATCGCTCGCCCTTCTTGATCGTCTCCCCGTCGGCTTTCATGATCGCCGCGCCATAGGGGATGTTCGGCAGGACCTGAAGCACGTTGCCCTGATCGTCCTCGACGTGGATCTTGCCCGTGCGCACGATGACGATGTTGTCGGTTCGTTTGCCGGTCACTCGCTCGACGGTTCGTAGATTGTCTTTGTAGCGCAGAGTGCCTTCGCTGGTCGCCTCATACCAACCTTCAAGCTGGAAGCTCGCCGTCCCGCCGATGTGGAACGTCCTCAGGGTGAGCTGCGTGCCGGGCTCGCCGATCGACTGCGCGCCGATCACGCCGACGGCCTCGCCCATTTCGACTTCCAGGTTTGTGGCCAGGTTCCGGCCATAGCACCTTGAGCATGTCCCGCGCCGAGTCTTGCACGTCAGCACCGAACGGATGTTCAATTGCTCGACGCCGGCTTCTTCGATCTCATGCGCCTTGTCTTCGCTGATCAGCTCGTTGCGACGCACGATGATCTTGCCTGTCGCCGGGTGGCGGACCGTTTGGCCCGTTACGCGCCCGTCGATCCGATCGCGCAACGGCTCAAGCGTGCGCTCACCCTGCGAGGTGACTTCCTTGATCGACGTGACCTCGATGCCGTCCACGGTGCCGCAGTCGAACTCGGTGATGATCAAATCCTGTGCGATGTCGACAAGACGCCGGGTCAAATAACCCGCGTCCGAGGTCTTGAGCGCCGTATCGGCAAGGCCTTTTCGCGCACCATGTGTCGAGATGAAATATTCGAGCACCGTCAGCCCTTCGCGGAAATTCGCGGTGATGGGCTCTTCGATAATCTCGCCCACGCCACCGGTCAATTTCTTTGTCGGCTTCTGCATCAACCCGCGCATCCCGGCCAGCTGCCGAATCTGCTGCATGTTTCCGCGAGCGCCCGAGTTGGCCATGATGTAAATCGGGTTCAATCCCTCGGCGTCCGTCTTCAGACCATCGGCCATGTCTGAGGCAACGGCTTCCGAAGCATGCGACCAGATATTGATCACTTCGAAATAACGCTCTTCGTTCGTGATCGCCCCCTGCTCGGCGCGCTTCTGAACCTTTGTCACTTCCTTGGCCGCATCATCCAGAATCTTCACCTTGGATTCAGGAATGATCATATCGTCGAGGCAGATGGACGTTCCCGCCTTTTTCGCAAACTCGTTGCCTACGTTCTTCATCTTATCCAGCGTTCGCCCCGTCACGGCCGGCCCGCAGGATTTGTGCGTGGCGTCCACGATTCTCGATAGCGTCCGCTTCGTCATCACTTCATTGAAAAACGGCGCGTCGGGATCGAGATAATCGATTTCCGGCGGCAGCGTGTTGTTGAAAATGATCCGGCCCACGCTCGTTTTGACTTTACGATCCTCGATCCGCACCGTGATGTTCGCCTGCAGGTCGACCGCCCCATACATATGGGCCGTGGTCGCCTCATCCGAATTGGCGAACTCCATGCCCTGGCCTTTGAGGCCCGAACGCGTCTTCGTCAGATAATACAGACCAAGAACGACATCCTGACTCGGCGTCGCGATCGGTCGTCCGTTTGCCGGCGAGATGATGTTGTTCTCAGCCAACATCAGAAAGCGCGCTTCCATCTGAGCCTCGGCGGATAGAGGCACGTGGACCGCCATCTGGTCGCCGTCGAAGTCCGCGTTAAACGCGGAGCACGCCAGCGGATGCAGGCGGATCGCTTTGCCTTCGACCAAGGTCGGCATGAACGCCTGCACGCCCAGACGATGCAACGTGGGTGCACGGTTCAGCATGACCGGGTGATCGTGAATGACGTCGTCAAGAATGTCGTAGACGATCGATTCTTCTTTTTCGATCATCCGCTTCGCGCTCTTGATCGTATTGCAGTGCCCGCGTTTCTGAAGTTCATGAATGATGAACGGGTCGAAAAGTTCCAGCGCCATCTTCTTGGGCAGGCCGCACTGATTGAAGCTCAGTTCCGGCCCGGGGACGATCACCGAACGGCCCGAATAATCCACGCGCTTGCCCAGCAGGTTCTGACGGAACCGCCCCTGCTTGCCTTTGAGCATGTCCGAAAGCGATTTGAGCGGCCGATTGTTGTGGCCCTTGGTCGGCCGGCTGCGGCGGCTGTTGTCGAAAAGCGCGTCGACCGATTCCTGAAGCATCCGCTTTTCGTTGCGAAGGATAACGTCCGGCGCCCGAAGCTCGATCAATCGTTTGAGCCGGTTGTTCCGGTTAATTACTCGACGATACAGATCGTTCAAATCACTCGTCGCGAAGCGGCCGCCATCCAGGTGTACCAGCGGTCTCAGGTCCGGCGGGATGACCGGCAGGATGTCGAGGACCATCCATTCGAGCTTGTTGTCCGATTCGCGGAAGGCCTCAAGAACTTTTAGGCGCTTGATGATCTTGTTTCGCTTCTGAATCGAGTTGCTTGCTCGCATCTCGATCATCAGCCGGTCGGAGACCTCTTTGACCTCGATCATGCGCAGCATCTGCCGCACAGCCTCGGCTCCGATCTCGATCTTGACCCGGTCGCCATACGTCTCGCGGTAGGTGCGCGTCTCTTCTTCGGTCAGGATCTGCTTCTCTTTAAGCGGTGTATCGCCGGGATCGACGACGATGTAATCCTGGTAATACAGAACCTTGCCCATATCACGCGCGGTCACGTCGAGCAGGTTGGCCACGCGGCTGCTGGTGCCTTTGTAGAACCAGATATGGCACACCGGCGAGGCCAGTTTGATGTATCCCATGCGGCTGCGTCGCACCTTGGATTCGGTCACTTCGACGCCGCAACGATCGCATACAATGCCCTTGTATTTGATCCGCTTGTATTTCCCGCACGAGCATTCCCAGTCCTTGACGGGGCCGAAAATTCGCTCGCAGAACAGGCCGTCCTTCTCGGGCTTGAACGTCCGGTAGTTGATCGTTTCCGGCTTCTTGACTTCCCCGAAGCCGCCGCTGTCCAGATCGTCCCCGAACCGGCCCAGGCTGATGCCCGAGCCGAACGCGTCGGCCTGGCGCCGCTGTCGGCTGGCCCATTTCAGAATCTGTTCCGGCGAAGCAAGTGATATCCGACACACCGTGTCGCGGCGCGAAGGATCAACGCGGTGCTTGCCGTCGCCCTGGCTGCCAAACATGGATCGGCGTGTCGTCGTTGCGGCTGTTGCCATCTTATTTCAACCCTTTCACCGCCGGCCTGGTCGGGCCGGCTTCGGTGGAATCTTTCGTTTCGTGGTGACTTACCTGTCCTGCATCGCCCCGCGATAAGTCTTATTCGTCTTCCAGTCCGACCGCGACTTCTTCTTCCTCGAAGTCGGCCGCGTCCAGCCCAATGCCGTCGAGTTCACCGGTCTCATCTTCGAAGGCGCGTTCGGGCAGTTCGTCTCTGCTGAGCTGTTCCATGTTCTGGCCAAGGCCCTGAAGTTCCTTGCCGAGAACGTTGAACGACTCGGGGATGCCCGGCGAGGTGGCGTTGTGTGCCTTGACGATGGATTCATAAATCCTCGTCCGGCCGACAACATCATCGCTCTTGACCGTCAGCAGCTCCTGGAGCGTATGCGCGGCGCCATAGGCTTCCAGAGCCCAGACTTCCATTTCGCCGAATCGCTGACCGCCGAACTGCGCCTTGCCGCCCAGCGGCTGCTGCGTGACGAGCGAATACGGTCCAATAGACCTTGAATGCATCTTGTCGTCGACCATATGAGCCAGCTTCATCATGTAAATGATGCCGACCGTCACAGGCGTATCGAACGGCTCACCGTCCAGTCCGTCATACAGGCGCGTCTGACCGCGAATCGGCAACTTGGCTTTCGTGAGCCAATCGCGGATCTGCCCTTCGGTCGCGCCGTCGAAAACCGGCGTCGCAATCTTCAACCCGAGCGCTGCGGCCGCCCAGCCCAGATGGGTTTCCAATACCTGCCCCACATTCATCCGGCTCGGCACGCCCAGCGGGTTGAGCACGATGTCAACCGGCGTGCCGTCCTCGGTGAACGGCAAATCCTCTTCGGCAAGAATCTTCGCGACGACGCCTTTGTTGCCGTGGCGTCCGGCCATCTTGTCCCCGACTCGAACCTTGCGCTTGGTCGCGAGATAGACTTTGACCAGCTTATTCACGCCCGGAGGCAGCTCGTCGCCCGTCTTGATCCGATCAATCCGATTCTTGGCGTGGTCTTCGATCTCCGTCTCCTTGGCGGCGGTGCGCTGGAACAGACGTTTGATCTCCAGACCGCGAGGCCCATCGACCGGCAACATCCCGGTCCGCAGGCACTGACGCACATATTCGACGGCCGACTTCTTGACCGCGCTCCCGGCCTTCATCTCCGTCTTCCCGGTCTCGAAGTTCACGATGTCTCGATCGACCTTGGCCAGAAGCGGCTCAAGCTCAGAGTCGAATCCCTTCCAAAGCTCCGCGAGCTGTTCGTCTCGCTCGACCCCGAGCTCCTCGATTCGCTGCTTGTCACGCCGATCGGTCCGACTTCCCCGCTCTTTGCGCGAGAAAATCTTGATATCAACGACCGTGCCCTGGGTTCCGGGCGGAACCTTGAGCGATGCCTCGCGCACGTCGCCGGCTTTCTCGCCGAAAATCGCGCGCAGCAGTTTCTCCTCGCTCGTCAACTCCGTCTCGCCCTTGGGCGTGACCTTGCCGACGAGGATATCGCCCGCCCGCACCTCGGCGCCGATGTAAACCAGGCCGTTGTCGTCGAGCTTTGCCAGCGCGTCTTCGCTCACGTTCGGAATGTCCCGTGTGATCTCTTCCTTGCCGAGCTTCGTGTCACGCGCGTCGATCTCGAATTCATCGATGTGGATCGACGTATAAACGTCGTCCTTGACCAGGCGCTCGGAGAGAAGAATCGCATCCTCGAAGTTGTATCCGCCCCAGGGCATGAAAGCGACGAGCACGTTCTTGCCCAGCGCAAGTTCGCCCGAATCACACCCGGGCCCATCCGCAAGGACCTGGCCGACCGTGACCTTATCGCCCTCGTCGACGACGGGCCGCTGATTGATGCACGTGTTCTGGTTGCTTCGCTCGAACTTGCGCAGCCTGTATCGGTCCATGGCGCCGCGTGAGGTCTTGACGACCAGCTCATCGGCGGTGACCCGGACCATCGTCCCGGGGTTGCGCGCCACGACGCACACGCCTGAATCGATCGCGACCTTGCCCTCGATCCCCGTCCCGACGACGGGCGAATCCGTATAGACCAACGGCACGCCCTGGCGTTGCATGTTCGAACCCATGAGCGCGCGGTTCGCATCGTCGTGCTCAAGGAACGGAATCAACGAGGCCGAAACTGAAACAAGCTGCTTGGGCGAGATGTCCATGTAATCGACTTCGCCCGAATTCACTTTCGGGAAATCGCCCTTGAAACGGCACAGCACCTGATCGTTCACGAACTTCTTCGACTTCGGGTCTAGCGGCGCATTGGCCTGGCCGATGTGGAATTCATCTTCCACATCCGCCGTCAAATACTCGATGTCGTCCTTGACCTTGGAGTTCTTGACGGGCCGATATGGCGTCTCGATAAAGCCGAACTGGTTGATCCGCGCAAAAGTGCAAAGCGATGAGATCAGACCGATGTTCGGGCCTTCGGGAGTTTCGATCGGGCAGATCCGGCCGTAATGCGTGTGGTGAATATCGCGAACCTCGAAGCCCGCTCGATCACGGCTCAGGCCGCCGGGCCCAAGCGCGGAAAGCCGACGCTTATGCGTCAGCTCGGCCAGCGGGTTCGTCTGGTCCATGAACTGAGAAAGCTGACTGCGGCCGAAGAAGTCCTTGATCGCCGAGACGACCGGTTTGGCGTTGATCAGGTTGTGCGGCAGCATGTTCTCCAGATCGATGATCGCCATGCGCTCGCGCGCCGTCTTTTCCATCTCCGCAAGCCCGGCACGGACCTGGTTCTGCAAAAGCTCGCCGACCGACCGCACGCGCCGGTTGCCCAGATGGTCGATATCGTCGGCCGAGACCAGCTCCGAAGACAGGCGGACCATGTGCTTCATCACGTCCATGATGTCGCGCGAATCCAAGAGCCGAGATTCGGTCTTGTCCGTGCGCTTGAAACGCGAGTTGATCTTGTAACGCCCGACCTCGCCCAAGTCGTATCGCTTGTCCGAAAAGAACATGTCGTCGACCAGGCGCTGACCCGAAGCCACGCTGACCGGATTGCCCGGACGCATCTTCTTGAAGAATTCGATCAATGCGTCGTCGTGACTGCGGACCTTATCCTTCTCCATCGTGCTCAGGATGACGTCCTTCTCTTCGTGCCGACGCGTCAGAACCTGCACCGAACCGACCTTGCATTCCGCGGCGCGGCGCAGGAACGTCGTCGTCACCCGCTCCCAACACTCGCCGATGATCTCGCCGGTGGATTTATCGACGATTTCAGTGGCCAGGATTCGTCCCAGCTTGTCGCTGTAAGCGTCGGCAACCGTCAGATGAACCTTCTTGATCTCGGCCTTCTTCATCTGCTCGATCACCTTCTTGGTGACCCGCGCCCCGACGGCCGCGATCCGCTTGCCCGTCTTGGCGTCCATGACGTCTTCAATCAGTTCCTCGCCGATATACTCGGGCAGATCGGCGATCTTCGTTCCGCCACGCCCGAAGTTGTCCAGCTTCATCGTCTCGGTCTGGAAAAATTCGTCGATCAACGCCGGATCGCTGTCGATGCCGAACAGCCGGAGGAAAGTCGTTGCGGGAATCTTGCGCCGCCGGTCGATCATCACCCACATCAGGCTGCTGATATCAATCTCGAACTCAATCCAGGCGCCACGATACGGAATGATCCGCGCCGAATAGATCGGCCGGCCGTTCGCGTGGATTCCCGAAGAGAAAGACACGCCGGGCGAGCGATGAAGCTGGCTGACGATGACGCGCTCGGCGCCATTGATGATGAACGTGCCTTGATCGGTCATGAGCGGGATCTCGCCCATGTAGGTTTCCTGCTCCTTGATGTCCCGGATTTCGGTGTTACCCGAATCGGCGTCCACTTCGCGCACGATCAGCTGGAGCTTGACCTTCAGAGGCACGGCATACGTCATGCCGCGGTCGATGCACTCGCGCACCGTATACTTGGGCGTCCCGAACGTGTATTCGACGAACTCGAGCGTCGAGGGATTCGACGGGGTTCGGACCGGAAAAATCGATTTGAATGCTTCCTGCAGGCCCTTGAGCTCGCGCATATCGGGTGGAATATTGATCTGGAGAAATTCCGAATACGAGAGCTTCTGAGTCTCAAGCAGATAAGGGATCTCCATGACCGCTGGAATGCGGGCAAATGAGTGACGCCCTTCGATCTTGGTCCCGTTTTTTGACTTGCTGGCCGCCATGGGCTGGATGACCTCCGGTGGTTTTTGGCGCCGCGCCGGGCGCCGGTATGCAGGGTTGATTTGGATTCGGTCCGGCCCCTTCGCTGCTGAGTTCGCGTTGGGACGCCGGTCGGGTCGATGAGTCGCAAACCAAGCCGGTGCGCCCGAGCGGGGGCAATTGCGTCATGCCTGCCCGCCCGGGCGAAAATTCGGCCTGGCGCCGGGTGTTACATGATCTCGACGACTGCGCCGGCAGTCTCGAGCGACTCCTTGGCCTTGTCGGCCTCTTCCTTGGAGACATCGGTCAGGATCGCCTTGGGCGCTGCCTCGACCAGCTCCTTGGCCTCTTTCAAGCCAAGCTCGGGCTTGAGCGCACGAACTTCCTTGATGACCTTGATCTTCTGTCCGCCGGCTTCCTTGAGCATGACCGTGAATTCAGTCTTCTCTTCGGCTTCTTCTGCCGCTCCGCCACCGCCACCGCCGGCGACCATCACAGGCGCCGCGGCCGCGGCCGTCACGTCAAACTTCTCCTCGAACTTCTTCACGAAGTCGTTGACCTCGAGCAGCGACCATTCGCCAACCGCATCGAGTACTTCATCGGGACTAATCTTTGCCATTGTCTTTGTCTCCTGCATATCCGCGCGGCTTTATCCGCGCGTTTTGATTTTGTTTTATCCGGGGACGCCGTTTGTGTTGCGTCCCGTCGTCTGGGTTGAACTCCCGCCCATTGTGGCGCCCTTTTGCCGGGGCCCCGCGCCGGTTTGCGGAAGAATGATGTCTGCCTCAGGCCGCTTCGCCGGCCGCTTGTTTCTTATCCGCCAACGCGTTGAACGCCAAAGCGATCTTCACAACGCTCTGATGCATCGCGCCTGCCATCTTCGTGCCCGGCTGCTTCATCGCGCCGGCCATCATGGATAGCAACTGCGGCCTGCCAGGCATCTTCGCCAGACTCGCGACGACGGAACCGTCGATTCGCTTGCCGTCGAGCAGCCCGCCTTTGATGACCAGCTGCTCGTTTTCCTTCGCGAAATCGGCCAGCACTTTTGCCGGCTCCACCGCGTCGTTCACTCCGAACGCCCAGGCTGTGTTGCCCTGCAAGAACTCATCGAGATTCTCGCACTCGGCGTCTGCCAGAGCGCGCTTGCCCAGCCTGTTCTTGACCACCTTGAACTCGACCGTCTTCTCACGAAGCTGCTTGCGCAACGTCGTGACCTGGGCCACGTTCAAGCCGCGAAAATCCGCAAGAATCACGCTCTGTGATTCCTTGAGCTTTCCAGCCAGATCGTTGACGAAATTAATTTTCTCGGTACTTGCCAAAACCCGCCTCACCTCCTTTTCCCCTTGATGTAGCGCCAATGTCGGTTCCTTAGGAAAGTCAGGGACCGTTCCATCGCGCCACTGGAGGGGAAAAGCGCTCGGCGCGGATCACTCCGTGCCCAGCTCGGAAACCCTCGATCGAATTCATTCCGCCGGCGCTTGCCGCGCCCGCTTCTTCGAACTCGAATCAGCGCTGATGCAATCTCCTGCCTTGGTGGGCGAGCGCTCCTCATTCGCGCTCATTATCGAGACCTTCGTCCATT
>JAJFLK010000385.1 GCA_021772735.1 Candidatus Sumerlaeota bacterium
TCAATCATCTGCGGCGAGCAATGCGCGAGATCCACGATCATGGAACGGCGCGCCATCTCAAGGACGACTACCCGCCCGAAATCGCTCAGGCCTTCTTTGCTCGTCCCGTGGGCCGATCCGCCAAGTTCGTTGTCGAAGAAGTGCGTGAGTCCCATCATCCGGAACCCTGCGTCATACATGACTTGTAAATTGTCGAGGTCGCCTTCTAGGCAGTGGCCGCCCTCGATCCCGAGCAGAGTGCCGACGGGCAAGTCCGAGCGTTCGCGGCCCTGAATCAATTGTTCGAGGTCGCCCGAGTTGCGGATGATCTTGAGCGCGCCGCCCGATTTGGCTTCGAACTTCTCCAGGCGGCGGGCCTGATGAAGCGCCCGCGCTTTGAGGCTGCCGTGCGTGGACCACGGCCATCCGTTCACCCAGGTAAGCAGCGTGAGTTGATCACCCTCGGCGGTGTTGGATTCGTAATTTTGGCCCGGGGGTGATTTGGTCACCGTCGTCAGGACCTGCAGCGTGACGTTGCCCTCCTGGAGCCGAGGCAGGTCGACGTGGCCACGCTCGTTCCGCTTCAAGAAATTGCGCCGCCATAGGAGCGAATCCGAATGCAGATCCGCGATCACAAGCCTGGAGTGAAGCTCGGCCACGGTTTTTGAAACCGGGTAGGGCTCGTGCTCGACAACGGGGTTCATGCCTGCATCGACGCGATGTGCAACGACCACGCACGAACTAAGCAGCGGCAACGCAACGGCCGCGAATAATATTCCGAAGACGAGGCGACGCGGAATTCGTCCGTCCGGCCTGTCGGTCCTGGCTTGAATCATCAGTCGATACCCCTCTTTGCCTTCAAGTGTTGCCCAAATAAGACCGCGAATGTATCAACCGCAGCCCAATTATGGGACAGCTTTTTTCCATCGAGCGTCGGCGGCATAATCGCTCCAGGTTGCGGATTGCTTGACAGGGAACTGTGCGTTGCTGGAGAGTGACATATATGCATGGGCGCGGAGTCCCATTCGAGCGCTCGGATGTCCTGGCTCGGAGCTGTCGCCGCCCGTCACCTTGTGCCGGCCCGGAGCGACGACGGGCCCGCACGTGCCAATCGATAAAGCGCAGGGGGGACTGCCCGGCCCGAAAGCAGGGCGCCCGTTCGCTGATCCGGACACGGCTCCCCTCGGATAGATAGAGAGTTCCCGTAATATGACGACCGACACGACATCTCTGCCCGAGGGCAAGCGCGAGCAGAACAAGGCGGCGAATCGGCAGGCGATCCTCGACGCCGCGACAGACATCTTCACCGGGATCGGATACGACGCCGCGACGGTTCGCGATATCATCCGGGGGACCGATCTGGCGGCGGGGACCTTTTACAACTACTTCCCGGATAAGGAATCCGTTTTTCTGGCCCTGCTCAATACAACGCTGACCGAGATCAACGACAAGATCCAGACTGATCGGGCCGGCGTTACGACGTTGGAGCAATACATTGAGATTACTTTTCGAGTGACGTTCGAGCTTGTCGCCCACGATCCGGCCTCGATTGCGCTGCTCCGGCGCAATGCGGGGACCATCCGCTCGATGCTCAACCAATCGGTCTTCGGCGCAAACGTCGCCGATGGCATCGCACACGTCGAAGCAGCCGTCGCCGCAGGGATTCTGCCCCCGATCGATGCCGACCTGCTCGTCAATTCCATGTCCGGCATCAGCTTCGAGCTGTCGATCCGGATGGCCGATCAAGACCCTCCCGATATCGAGCGCTATACTAAATTCGCGACCGCCCTGGTCGTCGGCGGCATCGAACGCCTGGCGAAGGGTGCCGATTGAGCCACTTCACAACAATCTTAGGACATCGAACTCGTGGATAGTATTCTAGAGAAAAAGAAGCTCAGATGGGAGCTCCTGAATTGGTCGTATCGGAAGGCGGGTTGTGACGACATGCACAAGCTGTCATTGCAAGATGCTTCCCAAGAGTTGGACGTTCCCTATAAAGAAATCGACTTGGCTTATGAATACCTCAGACGTGAGGATCTGTTGAAGGGAATCGCGGTAAGTCCCGGGGAACAAATCTTTGGAATCACGCACGATGGTATCGTTGAGGTCGAGGAGGTTTACGAAGACCCCGGCTCTGAAACAGAACACTTTCCTCCGAATATCATTGTCGTCACGGGCAGCCAGAACGTGAATGTTATGGCGGGCGAGAATGTCTCAGGGACTCAGACAATCGAAGTCTCAATTGAGAGTCTAATTGTGGAGCTTCGGGATGATCTAAGCTCGATGGCATCCGAAGTAGATCGAAAGGACATCGATGATTTTGTGAGGCTGTTAAGGGCCCCTGACCCAAACGAGGCCCAGATTAAGGCAAAGACTTTGGAGCTTGCAGGGAAAGGCGAAACTTGGAGATCAAAATTAACGAAATTTGGCGCAAAAATTCATATTTCCGCATCTTCGTCAATCATCGCAAAAGCAATCTTGTCTGTCCTCTTGTAGTTGAAAGTCCACCATTTTCGCATGCTTGATATCAAGCACTCTTGAAGGAGAAAAGAAGAGTTATGAAGATAGTTGTTTTGGACGGATACACTCTGAATCCGGGGGACAATCCCTGGACCGAGGTCGAGCGCCACGGCGAGCTGACCGTTCACGATCGGACCGACGGGAGCGAGATCGTCGAGCGCGCGCGCGATGCGGATGTCGTGCTGACGAACAAGACGCCGCTCTCGGCCGAGACGCTCGCCGAGTTGCCCAACCTTAAGTTCATCGCCGTGCTTGCCACGGGATTCAACGTTGTCGACATCGCGGCGGCGCGAGAGCGCGGGATCTCCGTCAGCAACGTCCCGGTCTATGGCACGACCAACGTCGGGCAGTTCGTCATGGCGCTGCTTTTGGGGATGTGTCATCACGTCAGTCATCACGACGCTCGGGTTCGCGGCGGCGAGTGGGCGTTGCGCAAGGATTTTTGTTTCTGGGATTTCCCGCTGGTCGAGCTTGCCGGCCTGACGATGGGAATCGTGGGCTTCGGCCGGATCGGGCGGCGCACAGGTGAGCTGGCCCACGCCTTCGGCATGAAGGTGGCAACCTACGAGATCGCGGAGATCGAGCCGCCGGGATACGAGCCGTTCGAGAACATGAATTCGGTCGAAGATCTTTTCGCCGCGTCCGATGTCATCTCGCTGCATTGCCCGCAGACGGCCGACAACACAGGGATGATCAACACCGCGCTTCTCTCGCGCATGAAGCCGACGGCGTTCTTGATCAACACCTCGCGCGGGGGGCTTGTTGCCGAGCAGGATCTGGCCGACGCTCTGGCTGCCGGGACTCTGGCGGGCGCGGCGGTCGATGTTGTCTCCGCAGAGCCGATCAGTCCGGATAACCCCCTGCTCAAAGCGCCCAATTGCATCATCACGCCGCACATCGCCTGGGCGACTCTCGCCGCGCGCATGCGCCTGATGCAGACGACCGCCGATAACATCGCGGCTTTCGTCCAGGGCTCGCCGACAAACGTCGTGAACTGAATTACTACCCGGCCCGACTATGGCCTTCGCAGGCTCCCGGTGCCGTTGTGCGTCAGTGTCCGCCTCGGCCCATCGCTTTGCCGCACCACGGGCAGGTGTGCCAGAACTCCTTGAGCACCCCCCATCCGCAGCGCGTGCATCGGTGGCGGCGCTCCCTCGGCGAGGCATCTGGGATGAGCCACTTGCGCGCCACCTTTGTCCGGCACCAGGGGCAGTAACGCATGTGCTGCATGAGATCGCGCCGCGAGCAGGCCGTGTTCGCGCATCGAGCCGTGTATCGGCGATCCGAATACTGGCGAGTCGAGTGCGGCTCATACCCCCGGCCGTAGCAGTGTGCGCAGAATCGCCAATCCAGTTTCATCCCCCGTCCGCATCGGCCGCACTGGGCCGGGAATCTAGCCTCGCCCTTGAAGACGCGGATGCGGTTGGCGCACCAGGGGCAGAACGACATCGATTCGGCGATGGGCCCTCGGCATCGCGGACACTCGGACTTCGTCTCCAGGGCCTTTGCGTGGAGCTTCTGGAATTCGCGTTCGCGAACCTTCATCCAGTCGCGCCCATTCGCACGGCCGCTCTTTCGGTCGCCGGTCCGCGTGCCCGCCCGTCCGTTAATCCTGCCGTTCGCTCGGCCCCCGTCTTTTTTCGAGGGCCCCGCCTTGCCTGCGCGATGCCGACGGATCGCAGGCTTGAGCCTTCGGAACGCGGCGAACATTTGCTCGGCATCGGCGAACCGTTTGCGCTCGCCCACTTCAATGGCGCGGCGCAGAAAATCCGTCATCTCCGGCCCGACGCGGCGCGAGACTCGATCCATGCCCGGCGGTGGCCAATCGTATGGCCATTTGGGCAGGACGCCCGCAAGCATTCGATAGATCACCAGCCCGACCGAGAAAACATCGGAGCGAAACGACGGCCGGCCCATCGCCTGCTCTGGGGCCATGAACCCGAGCGTGCCCGCGCCTGAAGCGCTCAACGTGCGCATGGCGACCTTTGCGATTCCGAAATCTGAGAGGCAGATGCGGCCATCGCCAAACAGGATGCAGTTATCCGGCTTCACATCGCAGTGGATGATTTGCTCCGAATGCGCGAAGGCCAGCGCGCTGAGGAGCTGCTCTGCGTAGTCCAGCGCAGTCGCCGTCGCCATGCGATGCGTGAGGCGTTCGGCCAGCGTGGATTCGCCCAGCGGGTAGACGACAACGAAATGATCGCCGATGTATCCGGCGTTCTTGAGCTGGAGGATATTGGCGTGATGGAGCTTGGCCGTCAGGCGCACTTCGGTCCGGAACGCGCCGAGCGAACTGCGCGTCATCAGGCCGGCCAGAGGAACCTTGAGCGCGACCCTGATGCCCTCGATCGTGTCGTAGGCCTCATAGACCGTGGCAAATCCGCCGACGGCGATCCGGCGCTCAATTCGATATTTGCCCAGCTTTTGGCGGGGACGGAGTTTGTTTTGCGATGCGATCATGGAGATGCGCCGGCCGATACGCCGAGATCCGCGACGCACTGCAAGCGGCCCGGCCCTGCGATGCGTGCGGAAATGGAGTTTTAAAGTTCGCCCCTGCCCGGGGGCGTCCCATTACATAACTAAATTTCGGGGAAATGTCTCAGTATTCCGTCATGTCCGGCGTTCGCGAAAAGCGGGGGACAGCCATCCATTTGCCTGATTCTGGGAGTCGTGCGCATGGGGTGGCCAGCGGCAAATGGTGGCAGTCCCCAGGTTTTCGGCTCCTTGCGATGGTGCGGTCAAGATGCGCCCGGGGAGCGTCTGCGGTCGGCTCAGAGCTTGGCGATCCATGCTTCGAGGCGGTCCAGGCCCGTGGCGATCTGCCCGGGGGCCAGCGCATAGGAGAGCCGGATCGAGCGGTCGTCGCCGAAGGGCTCGCCCGGGACGCAGGCGACGTGCGCTTCGGCCAGCAGGCGCTCGCAGAATTCGATGGAGCCCGAGACGCCCGCGCGGGCGAACAGGGCCGAGACGTCCGGAAAGACGTAAAATGCGCCCAGAGGCTCCGGGCAATTCACGCCGTCGATGGCGTTGAGCCGGGCGACCATCTTAACGCGCCGCTCGTCGAAGGCCTCGCGCATCTTTTGGACTTCGGAGTCGGCCTCGGCCAGCGCAAGGGCCGAAGCGCCCTGGCAGAAAGCCGTCGGGTTCGAGGTCGAATGGCTTTGCAGGCGTCCCATGGCCTTGATGAATCCGGCCGGGCCCGCGCAATATCCGATTCGCCAGCCGGTCATCGCGTAGGTCTTGCTCATGCCGATCACGGTCAGCGTGCGTTCATAGATCTCCGGCGATACGGCGGCGAAGCTCAGGTGCTCGGCGCCGCCATAGAGGAGGCGTTCGTAGATCTCGTCGCTGACGATCGTGATCTGCGGATGATCTTCGAGCACGGCGGCAAGGGCGCGAATCTCATCGGGCGTATAAACCATCCCGGTCGGGTTCGAAGGCGAATTGAAGAGGAACGCGACGGTGCGCGGCGTGATGGCCCCTGCCAGTTGCTCCGGCGTGATCTTGTAGTTCGAATCGGCGCCGGTCTCCAGGACAACGGTCTTTCCACCGGCCATCGCGATCTGTTCGGGGTAGGAGAGCCAGTACGGCGCGGGGACGATGACCTCGTCGCCCTCTTCGAGCATCGTGGTGAAAATGTTGTAAAGCGTGTGCTTGCCGCCGCAGCTGATCAGGACCTGATCGGGACTGTAATCGAGATTATTCTCGCGCTTGAGCTTTTCGCAAACGGCCTTTTTCAGTTCGGGCGTGCCCGAAGCCGGCGTATATCGCGTGACGCCCGCGTTGATGTCCGCGATGGCTTTGGCGCTGATCAGCGCCGGAGTGTCGAAGTCGGGCTCGCCCGCGCCGAATCCGATGACGTCGATGCCCTCGGCACGCATGGCCTTGGCTTTTGCCGTCAGCGCGAGTGTCAGCGATTCGCTCACGCCTGCGATGCGTGCATTGATCTTAATACCTGCCTGATGGGTGGGGCTCACTTCGATTCCCTTTCGATGTAGGTGATAGTTTGTTGGACTGTCGGCGTTGAAGCGCCGGGGGTCAGCCGCGGCCTTCGTTCAGGTCCGTCATGGGGACGAACTCGGCATCGCGGCGCTTGTCGGCGAGCCATTCCTCGATGAGGATCTGCCGCTTGAGCCGCAAATACTGGGCCTCGAAGCTTCGGCGTTCGGCGGTGAATTCTTCACGCGTGGGCTGTTTGATTTCCTCGACCTTCCACAGCGCATAGCCCTCGGGTTCGGCCTCGGATTCGCCAAATGCGGAAAGGCCGGTCATTCCGGAGCGGATCCTGGAGCTCTGCTGCGCGAAGCCGATCAGATTGACGCCGATGGCGGCTCGCGACGTGCCGCGCTTGAACGGATCGGTCAAGGTCGATGTCGTAGGCGCATCGGCGACGGCCGTTGCGAAATCCATACCCGTATCCATGCCCCCTCGAGCTGCCTCGGCTGCTTCGCTGGCGAGCTGCCGCGCTTTGATGCTGCGCACCTCGGCGAGAACGTCGTCCCGAACATCGCTCAGCTCGGCGGCGCGGCTCTCTGTAGCCTGCATGATCTGCAGCGCGACGACGAATGTCGGGTTCTCTGCGGGCACCGGGATGATCTCGCTGAGACGGTGGACCTTGAGGCTGCGGATGTATCGAGCATGGATCGTAAGATCGCCGACGCCCTTGATATTCGACGTGTTCGCATCGATCAGCTCCGTCATCCCGTCTTCGAGACCGACCGAGAGCGCGAAATCCCGAATCGATTCGAATCTTGAGACCTCGCTCTTGAGACGGGAGATCTCCTCGGCAAATTTCGTGGCGCCCTGCTCGGCTCGCCAGGCCAGGTCGATCTCGTCTCGAACCTCTTCGAAGGGCCGGGGGCCGGCCTCGCGCGATTCGAGCCGCTGGACAATGTGAACGCCTCGCGGGCCTGTCGTAGGCGAGCTGATTTCGTCATCAGCCAGGGCAAAGACCGTATCCAGAACAGCATCGCCGAACTCCGTTCGGCTCGATTCGTCACGTGTGATCCAGCCTGGTTCTGTGTAGTAAATCCGGCCTTCCTCGTTTTCGTCCCGCGCGGCATAAACCGCATCCTCCAGGCTCAGGCCTTCGCCGACTTTCTCGATGACGGCCGCGCCCAGGGCAACGGTGACAGTTGTCGCCAGGTCCGAGGTCGTCGAAAACGCCTGGACCACACGCACGGCCTCGGGGGTCAGATAGGAGGCCTGATTTTGTTCGTAATATGTCTTCAACTGCTCCTCGGAAGGATCGAGGCCCTCGCTGATGTCAGCGAGCGTGAGCTTTACATAACCGTATTTGCGCTGAGGCGGGAGGCGCAAGGCTTCGGCGTTTTCGTCGAGATAGGCTTGAAGTTCGGCCTCTTCGATCGTGACCTTATCCTCGTATTGGAGGGCGGGAAATCGAGCGACGTTCAGGGTGATCTCTTCGTTGACGAGCAGGTATTCGAGCCAAAGTTCATAGAGCGAAGCCCGGGCCTCCCCGGCGATAAACGTGACCGCGCGAGTAGCCTCCTGCTCCTGCTTCATCGATGCGAGCAGGCCCCGCACTCCTCCGGGCGTGTTGTTGACCTCTTGTTCGAACCGAGCGAGATCCAGATCCCGCATTTCGCGCAGGCGGTCCTTGAGTTCCTCTTCGTCGACGATGATTCCCGTATTTGCCGCCTGGAGGCGGAGCAGGCGCATGTCCATGGCACGCTCGATGGCTTCATCCGTGGTCGCCAGAGCGTTTGTGACCTGGGCCTGCTGGCCGGCGAAATTGGCGAGTGCTGGATCGAGCAGCGAGAGCTTGGAGTTCACGGCGATCCGCCGGCCCTGCTCGACCTCGGACAAAGGAATAAATTCCCACTTGCGCCAGGGCAGGAAAGCGAGCGTATCGGTGGCCCGGTGTCGGGCGAAGGCGCGGTTTTCGGCGACCTGCTGATTGTTGGACTGCTGCCATCCGTAGAAAAAGACGAACGAGATGATGATGAAAAAGAAGCCCACGTACGCCATGGATCTTATAACGGGGTGAGTCTTGAGGTCGTTTAGCTGCATTTGAGTTGCTCGGCCGCTCCGGTTAAGACGGAATTGAAGATCATGGATTTGCCGGGGGCTCTGGGCTCCATTTGCCCTTCGATGTCCCACCTGCGGCAAGTCCGAACCCGAATTTGTATCACTCCGGGGCGGGTCGGATCAACGGGTTTCGACTCTCCTCCGGTTTGAGACGAAGTGGCGAAGCGCGTCACCCCGCGCAACTTCATGGCTGAATCCGTGATACTTGCGTCATGGGTTCGGGTCCCGGCTTGGGCTGCGGGCGCGTCATTCCATGTTGCCTCTTCGCGGGGGGTTTCCTACAATTGACGTACGGGAGGCTCGCGCCGAGGCGCTTGCCCTTCTCGGCTGAGTTCCGGGTCAGAAGTTGATTTGACTTTGTGCGTATCCATCGCGCAGGCGATCCGGTGCCGACCGGTGTTTGCGCGTGATGATTCGCCCCGTTCCTACTGAGCCGACTTCGGCGACTACGATGATTCCGGCGACTCCACCTTCAAGGAGGCTGACAGATGGCCAACGAAATCAATTTCGATGACGTTGTTTCCTACGAGGAGCTGGCGGCTTCATTGAGCCAGCAGGAGGACACTGACGGCCGGCAGGATATGCTGAAGGTGGCCCACGCGGTCGAGAACCAAGGCCTTGTCGATGACGAAATGATCAAGGTCGCGATGGATTCTCTGGTCGACGAGAGCGCGGCGAGCCTCAAGAACGCCCTGGTCTCGATGAACTTTGCCCGCGAGGAAGACATCCTCGAAGCGCTTGGCAATGAATTCGGCATGGAGCGCATTGAGCTGGAGAAGGTCAATTTCACGCCCGCGCTCATCGAAGAATTAACTCCCCGGCAGGTTCTCAAATACAAAGCCATTCCCGTAAAATCGGAGCCTGGCGACATCTGGCTCGCTCTCTCCGATCCGTCCAACCTGCGCGCGATCGACGATCTCCAGCACATCCTCGGCAAAACCGTCCACGGAATGATCGCTTCAGAAGAGTCGATCGAAAAGGCCGTCAAGAAGTACTACATCACGGACGACTACGCGGATATTTACGACCAGATGGCCGAGAACGAGAATCCGGCTGAACTCACCGATACCTATGGAGAGCTTGAACTCGCCGAGACCAGCGATAGAGAGGCGCGCCTGCCGGTTCGATTTATCGATCTGATGTTCAAGCAGGCCGTTCACGATCGAGCGAGCGATATTCACATCGAGCCCGAGCGCCACGGTCTGGTCATTCGCTTTCGCGTCGATGGCGTACTTCACGAAATTCCATCTCCTCCTCGTCAGTGGCAGAATGCGATTGTCTCTCGGCTCAAGGCGCTGGCGCAGCTCGATCTGGCCGAGAAGCGAGTTCCGCTCGATGGTCGCATCAAGCTCAACATACCGGGCAAGAAGCTTGACCTTCGCGTCTCGACCATGCCGACGATCCATGGAGAGACCATCGTCATGCGTATTCTGGATGCCGAATCAGTCAGCATGGGGCTCGAAGATGTTGGTTTCCTGCAGGATACGATCGAGAAGTTCTTCCATCTGATCAAGTCGCCGAACGGGGTTATTCTGATGACCGGGCCGACCGGTTCGGGCAAGACGACGACGCTTTACGCGGCGCTGGGCCAATTGAACACGCCTGAGCATAAGATCGTGACGCTCGAAGATCCGGTGGAGTATCAGATCGCCGGCATCAACCAGGTCCAGATCGCCCATGATATCGGGCTGACGTTTGCCGTCGGGCTGCGCGCCCTGCTTCGCCAATCGCCCGATGTGATCCTGGTCGGAGAGATTCGCGATATTGAAACGGCAGAAAATGCCATTCGCGCCGCCCTGACGGGCCATCTTGTCTTCTCCACCCTGCATACGAACGACGCCGCGAGCGCGACCACACGTCTGATCGACATGGGCGTTAAACCCTACCTTGTCGCCAGCTCGCTTCAGGCCATCATCGCTCAGCGCCTGACGCGGCGCATTTGCTCGGGCTGCAAGGCCACGTATCATCCTGCGGATGAAGAAATCATGATGTTGCGGTTCGACCCCGAGGAGTATCGCGAAATAGATTTCTTGAGAGGCGATGGGTGCGACCGGTGTAGCGGCTCAGGTTATCACGGCCGAACGGCGATCCATGAGATTCTGGTCATGGACGCCGAGCTTCGCCGCCGCGTGATTCGGACCGAAGCGGCTTCACGGCTGAAGAAGTATGCTGTTTCCAAAGGGATGCGCACCCTGCGGATGGACGGATGGGAGAAGATCCTTCTCGGTTGGACATCGATTGAAGAGATCTTCAAATTAACCGGGGACGACCTGTAAATCAGGCGACCGGACTTGCGCCGACACGCGATCTGAATGGAGTGGCTTTGGCCATGCTCGATATCAACGAAATGCTTAAGGTGATGGTGGACCGCGATGCGGCAGACCTTCATTTGCGTGTCGGCAAGCCTGCGGTTATCCGTCTTTCCGGTTCGTTCGAGGCTCTGGACCCCACGCCTTTGGAAGCCGAAGATACCGAGCGGATCATGAAAGAGATCTGCCCCCCGCGGTTCCAGCAGCAGCTCCAGGAGGAGGGCTCGTGCGACTTCGCTTACGCCTTCAGCGACCAGGCTCGATTTCGCACGAATATTTTCAAGGGTATGGGGGTGATCGGCGTCGTGATGCGGCTGATCCCGTCGAGAATTTTCAGTTTCGATCAGCTGGGCCTTCCGATGAAGATGCTGGGCCCGATTCTGCACGCGCATCGCGGGCTCGTAATCGTTACGGGTCCGACGGGTTCGGGAAAGACCACGAC
>JAJFLK010000386.1 GCA_021772735.1 Candidatus Sumerlaeota bacterium
GAATAGATATCATGATGTGGGGGAGGGGAGATCAGGCCCACGCCCGGAGTCGAATGCCTCACTTTCGCGATCCACTCGTAAACTTTCTCGCCGGGCAACTGGCCGCCTTCGCCGGGTTTGGCCCCTTGGGCCATCTTGATCTGAAGCTCGTCGGCGTTGACGAGATAATCACTCGTCACCCCGAAGCGGCCCGAGGCGACTTGCTTGATCGAACTGCGGCGCAGATCGCCGTTGGCGTCCGGAGTAAATCGCTTGGAATCCTCGCCACCCTCGCCGGTGTTCGACTTGCCGCCGATGCGATTCATGGCGATCGCGAGCGTCTCATGGGCTTCGCCCGAGATCGATCCGTAAGACATTGCGCCGGTGCAGAATCGCTTGACGATCGCCTCAGCCGGTTCGACTTCATCGATGCTGATGGATTCGCCATCAGTCTTGAAGGCCATCAACCCGCGCGGCGTCATTCCGCGCAGATTCTGCTCGTCGATCAGACTGCAGAACTCGGAGAAGGACTGCCGATTATTTTCGGAGTTTCCGTTGCGCGTCGCTTCCTGGAGCTTGATGACGCTCGAAGGGTTAACGAAATGCTGCTCGCCATCGCGCCGCCAGAAATAGCTGCCGCCGTTGTTCAGGGCGAGATTGCCGGCGATTGCCCGGGCTGGAAAACCCTCGGCGTGGCGCCGTTCGGCCTCTTCGGCGATGATCGACAGACCGGAGCCCTCGATCCGCGAGGCCGTCCAACTGAAATACTGATTGACGAGTTCGCCGTTCAGCCCGAGAGCCTCGAAAATCTGCGCGCCGCGATAGCTCGCCAGAGTCGAGATGCCCATCTTGGACATGACTTTAAGGAGCCCCTTGCCGACGGCCTCGATGTAATTCCCAACGGCGGCCTCGGGCGTCTGCGCGCCGGATAGCCGATCCTCGCGCGCGAGCCGCTCGATGGTCTCCATCGCGATGTATGGATTGACGGCTGCGGCTCCATATCCCACGAGGAGGCTGAAATGATGGACCTCGCGCGGCTCGCCGGATTGGACGACGAGCGCGCATTGCATGCGCTTGCCCTCGCGGATCAGATGGTGATGCACGCCGGCGCACGCCAGCAGGGCTGGGATCGGCGTCTGATATCGGTCGACCCCACGATCCGAGATGACGACGATCGTGGCGCCGTCATCGACCGCGCTCCCGACCGTCTTGCACAGGAGATCCATCGCCTCAAGAAGACCTTGCTTCCCGCTTCCGGCCGGGAAGAGCGCCGATACCGTCACCGTATTGAGCCCGGGTTCGTTCAGCGCCTTGATGCGCGCGAGATCTTCGTTGGTCAGGATCGGCTGATTCAGGGCGAGCTGGCGGCAGTGCAGCGTCGTTTCGCTCAGCAGGTTCTGCTGCGGGCCGAGCGTCGAACGAAGCGCCGTGACCAGTTCTTCGCGGATCGCATCCAGAGGCGGGTTCGTCACCTGCGCGAAGAGTTGCTTGAAATAACTGTATAGCAACTGCGGGCGGCGGGAGAGAACCGCCAGCGGAGTATCGTTGCCCATCGAGCCGATCGGTTCCTTACCGTCGTTCGCCATCGGCCTGAGGATGACGCTGATGTCTTCGGAGGTGTATCCGAAGGCGCGCTGTTGATGCGCAAAGGCTTCATCCTCAAACGGATCAGGCAGGAGCCGGGCCTCGGCCTCAGGCAGACCTTCGAGGCGATGCAGGTTCTCTTTGAGCCATTGACCGTAGGGTCGACGGCCCGCCATGTCGGCTTTGATCTCTTCGTCCGGAATAATGCGCCCCTGGCGTGTATCGACGAGGAACATGCGTCCGGGTTGGAGCCGGCCTTTACTTACGACTTTCTCGGGCGCGACCTCAAGGACTCCAGCCTCCGAGGCCATGATGACCAGGTCGTCCGACGTGATCCAAAATCGGGAGGGACGAAGGCCGTTGCGGTCAAGCACCGCGCCAATGACGTCCCCGTCGGTGAATGCCATAGAGGCAGGGCCGTCCCACGGCTCCATAAGAGAGGCATGGTACTCATAGAAAGCCTTGAGCTCCGGGCCCATGTGCTGGTGCTTTTCCCACGCCTCGGGGATCATCATCATCATGGCATGGGGAAGGGATCGGCCGCTCATGACGAGCAGTTCCAGCGCATTATCGAACGCCGCCGAATCGCTCACGCCTTCGCGGATGATGGGGAAAAGCTTCTTGATGTCTTCTCCGAATAACTCGCTCTCGAGCAGCTGCTCCCGAGCTTTCATCCAGTTCACGTTACCGCGCATCGTGTTGATCTCGCCGTTGTGGCACAGATAACGGAACGGCTGGGCGAGCTCCCACGATGGGAACGTGTTCGTGCTGTATCGCTGATGGACCAGCCCGATCGAGCTCTCGAAATCCGGATCACGAAGATCGGGATAATATGTCTGAATCTGTGGCGCGAGCAGGAGGCCCTTGTATCCAATGGTCCGCGGCGAGAGCGAAACCCAGTAGAAGAAATCGCGGTCATGAATGTTGGATTCGCGGATCTCGCGGTCGGCCCCGCGCCGGATGACGTAGAGTTTGCGTTCGATCTCCGCTGTGCTTCCCTCGATACCGCCGATGAAGACCTGCGCGATGCACGGCTCCTCTTCGCGGGCGATCCAGCCGATTGAAGAGTGGTCCGTCGGAACGGTTCTCCAGCCGAGGATCTTTGCGCCTTCGCGAACGACAGTCATGTCGATCAGTTCGCGGCACCGGTGCATCTCTTCCTCGCTCGGGGGAAGGAAGGCCATGCCAACTCCGTATTCTCCTTCGGGCGGGAGTTCGACGCCCTGCTCGCCCATGACGCGACGCAGGAATTTGTCCGGCACCTGGCAGACAAGACCCGCGCCGTCGCCAGTATTCTCATCGCACCCGCATGAGCCGCGGTGGGTCAAATTCTCAAGAATCTCGATGGCCTGATCGACCA
>JAJFLK010000387.1 GCA_021772735.1 Candidatus Sumerlaeota bacterium
CCTCGACGCTCTCACCGAAGAACTCGATGATGAGCACGGCGCCGGGCGCGCCCTCGATCCAATCGCACATGCGGGCGGTTTCCAGGTTGGCGCGCGCCATGTCGAGAACCGTGCGGTCCAGGAGTTCGACGGCCGAGGGGCCGTGGCCGACGATCGCATCGACCGCGCGCAGGGCCTCGGGGATCTGGCGGAAATGGACGACGCAAAGGGCTTTGGCGGTCGGTAGCCGTTCGAGATTCAGCGTGGCTTCGATGATCGTCGCCAGCGTGCCCTCGCTGCCACAGATGATCTTGGAGAGATTCCACGGCCCTTCGGGTCCGAACTCGTCGAGGTTATACCCGCCGACGCGGCGCATGACCTTGGGATATCGCGCGGCGATCTGCTCGCGGTTTGCGTCGACGGCATCGCGGACGGTCCGATAAATTTCGCCCTCGCGGTCATCGCGGAAGGCAATTTCGTTCCATTTCTCCCGGCTCATCGATCGCGTGTGAAGTTCCTCGCCGGTTGCCAGCACGATCCGAAGCTCCAGGACGTGATCGACAGTCTTGCCGTAAAAGATAGACTTGGTGCCTGCCGAGTTATTGCCGATCATGCCGCCGATGTTTGCGCGATTCGACGTCGCCGTTTCCGGAGCGAAGTGCAGGCCGGACGCCGCGATCTCCGTGTTCAGCTCGTCGCGCACCAGGCCGGGCTCGACGCGAACCGAACGTTCGGCTTCATTGAGCTCAAGGAGGCGGTTCATGCTTTCGGATGTATCGAGGATCAGCGCTCGACCGGTGGCCTGACCGGCGAGCGAGGTGCCGCCTCCGCGCGGCAGGACCGCCAGGCCCCGGCGTCGGGCGACGGCAATCGCGTTTCGAATGTCGTCCGCGTCATGCGGCACGACCACAGCGATGGGGTCGTGTTGATATAGGCTGGCGTCGGTCGCATAGAGACCGCGCGAGATAGGGTCGAGCAGAACCTCGCCGAGGACCGTATCGCGCAGCTCGGCCACGAGTGCTTCACCGTCGGGGACTTGTTTTGAAATGCCGAGCACGATTCAGGATACGGATCCGAATGACACGAGCGCAAATCCAGGTTGGCGGTTAATCCAGGGCCGTGTCGTTCTCGGGCGCGTATTCGCGCAGGAAGTTTTCGATGCGTGTTTTGACTTCGGCGATCGCCTCGCTCGAAGTGTCGACGGCCCGGATATCGATCGCATCACCGGTTGAAGGGTTCTCGAATACGACGATCTCACCGCCGTCCGGCGCGGTCTTGTTCTGGACCCACTTCAGTCCGCCCCAGCGCAGCAAAAGGTGGGAGAGGAAATACAGATGAGCCTCGACGTCTTCTTCATCGCGCCGATCCCACAGGCTTTCGAACAGTGCGCGGACGGCGACGGCCTTCTCCCGGCGAGAGAGCTTCGGGATTCGCTTCTCCTTCTTGACGCGGCGCGTGACCCAGAACGAATCGTAGGCGTCCTCCTTCGCGAATTCCCAGCAATCGTGGCAGAAATCGGCGCGCTCGGGCGAGGTTTCGCGCACTCGGAGGCGGGTCGGGTGATGGTTGAGTTCATCAAGCGCGGCGTCGCATTCGACGCATTTTGCCTTGGGGCGCTCGATGAATAATATTTGTTCCTTGTCGATCATACTTTGCGAGGTCCTTTGGGCGGGGTTCAGGAGCATGAGACGAATGCGGCCATCAGGGAGAGTGTTGACAGAATGGTCCGGAGCGCAGCGCGCGCCCACTGATACGATGGGGACCGAAGCAGAAAAAAGCAATCGCGAAGGCGTGTCATGTGGGATCAGCGAAAAGCTGTTTCCCTGATGCGAATTCGCGCGTTCGGCCAACACCTATTCCACCCCATATTCTTTGCGCGAAATCTCTTCTCCGTGGGCCTCTTTCAAGCGCCGAGGGAAAGGGTCTATTCACGCAAAGCCGCAAAGACGCATAGAAGAAGTGGAATTTCCCCGTCTTCCCTTTATCCCTTGAGTGTAGAGTGTCTGACCGAGCCGGCGACGAGCGTTGAAACATTCGGGGTCGGGCTGATACGATTCCGTCCTGCTTGCGTGGCAATAACGGTCGATCGACCCTCAAGCCGGTATCTATAGATGACCCCGAAACAAGACAGCCCCAACTCGGATTCGGACTCGCGCGCTCGCGCCGTCGTCATCGGCGGTGGCGTGTGCGGGCTGGCCGTCGCGATGCGGCTGGGCCAAAGCGGGCGGTATGCTCCACTCGTGCTCGAAACCGAAGCCAAACCCGGCGGTCTCGCACGGTCGCTTGATTTCAAGGGCGTCTCGACGGATATGGGCCCGCATCGGCTTCACACGGAGATCCCCGAAGTCTACGACCTGATCTCAGAAATCTGCGCGCCTTCGTTGATTCAGGTCAAACGCAAGAGCCGGATATTCTTGCGCGGCAAGTTCATGGCCTATCCGCCTGAGCCGATCAGTGCGCTGATGCACCTGGGCTTTGTCCGGTGCGGACGATTCGGGTTGTCCATGCTGGGCGAGGCCATCAGGCGCGGCGGAGAAGAGACTTACGAGTCTCTCATGCGCGGCGCTTTCGGACCGGCGATGTATGATTTCATGCTCCGGCCATACACGGCAAAAGTCTGGAAGACCGATCCGAGACTGATTCATGCCGATACGGCGCGCGTGCGGGTTTCGGCCGGCAGTCTGGCGAAGCTTGTCACCGGCGTTTTCCGGCGCGAGAAAAAAGGCGAGGAGACCTCGCTCAAGGAATTTCGATACGTGCGCGGCGGGATCAAAACGCTCGTTCGGCACCTGCTCGAACACGCCGAAGAGGCAGGCGCGGAACTGCGAGTCTCGCGACCCGTGACGAAGATCGAACTTCGACCCGAACCCGGCGGCGCCGGCGGATCGAGCC
>JAJFLK010000388.1 GCA_021772735.1 Candidatus Sumerlaeota bacterium
TCGAAATTGCGGCGCGCGATCTCATCGTGCTCTTCGAGGAAGAGATAGAACTCCAGTTCGGAAGCCATCATGGGGAAAAGCCCGGCCTTGTTCACGGCCGCGATCTGCGCTTTCAAGATATTCCTCGGCGCGGGGCGCACGGGGCCCCGGCCCTCGAATTCGAGATCGGACATGACGAGCGCGGTCGAATCGAGCCAGGGGATCAGGCGCGCGGTGCCGGGATCGACGACGGCATGGAAATCGCCGTAACCCTTATCCCAGCTCGTCATCTCGAATCCGGGCAGGGGATTCATTTCCACATCGACTGTGAGCAGGTAATCGCACGCGTCCATGCCGCCGGGCGCGGTCTCTTTCAAGAAAAACGAACCCGTCACGCGCTTGCCGATCAGGCGGCCGAGGTGATCGGGAAAGACGACGAGGACCGTATCGATCTCGCCAGCATCGATCTTTTTGCGCAGCGCGGCCATGGAAAGGCTCATGAAGTTTCTCCCGTCGCGATGAAGACGTTTTTCGTTTCCGTATAATTCGCCAGCCCAGCCATGCCGAGCTCGCGACCGATGCCGCTTTTCTTATAACCGCCGAAAGGCGCTTCGACAAAAACGCTCGAATTGCTGTTCACGCTGAGCACCCCGGAACGAACGCGCCGGATCGTGCGCAGCGCGCGGTCCAGATCGCGTGTCCAGATCGAACCCGAGAGGCCGTAATCGGAGTCGTTCACCTCGGCGATCATTTGATTCTCGTCGGTGAAGGGAATGACGTTGAGCACAGGGCCGAAGATTTCCTCGCGCGAGATGCGCATCCGGTTCGTCGCGCCGGTGAAGACGGCGGGGCGCAGGAACGACCCGGCGGCAAGTTCGCCATTGGTCATGACGTCGCCGCCGTAAGCAAGCGTCGCGCCTTCTTCTTGGCCCAGCTCGATGTACTTGCAGACCGAAGCGCGCTGGGCCATCGAGACGAGCGGCCCGATCTGCGTGGCGTCGTCCAGAGGGTCGCCGATGACGGTCTTCTTGGTCTCGTCGATAAACGCGGCGACAAACTCCTCGTAGACCGATTGCTCGACGAAGGCGCGGCTCCGGGCGCAGCAATCCTGCCCGGCGTTGCCGAAGACCGCGAGCACCGAGGCGCGCGCGGCGCGTTCGACGTCGGCATCAGCGAAGACGATGTTCGGCGACTTGCCGCCCAGCTCGAGCGAGATGCGTTTGATATCGGCAGCGGCCAGCGCCATGATCTGTGAGCCGGTGGCGGTCTCGCCGGTGAACGAAATTTTGTCTACGCCGCCGTGCTTGACGAGCGCGGTGCCCGCTTTGGAGCCCGGGCCGGTCAGGACGTTGAAGACGCCGGGCGGAATCCCGGCCTCAAGCGCCAGGCGGCCCAGATAAAGCGCCGAGAGCGGCGTGAGCGAGGCAGGCTTGAGCACGACCGTATTACCCGCAGCCAGCGCCGGAGCGCACTTCCAGCACGCCATCGGAAACGGAAAGTTCCATGGGACGATCGCGACGACCACGCCGATCGGCTCGCGCAATGTGAAGTCCAGCCCGTGACCGGCGACGGGAATGGTCTCGCCAAAAAACTTGGTGGCCGCACCGGCGTAGTATTCGAAGCAACTCGCCCCTGCGCCGACCTCGGCTCGCGAATCGCGGATGGGCTTGCCAACGTTGAGCGTTTCGATCCGCGCGATCGCTTCGTTGTGTTCCTCGATCAGCGCGTCAAGACGGAACAGACATCGAGCGCGTTCGGCGGCGAGCATGCGCGGCCATGGGCCTTCATCGAAGGCGCGACGCGCGGCGCGGACGGCGCGATCGACATCGGCATCGCCCGCGAGCGCGGCTTCAGCCATTGGAGTCGTGAGCGTCGGGTTGTTGATCGTGAACGTCTCGCCCGATTCCGCCGCGCTCCATTCGCCGTCTATGAGCAGTTCGTGTTTGTCCATTTTCTCCATCGCTTATTGAATGCGCGGGCTACCGCTATTCTTACCAACATCCCTCGTAAAGTCCGAGCAGGTCGCGCTGCGTGCACGGCCTCGGATTGGTCAGGTGACAGGAATCACGGAAGGCCTTGGCCGCGAGCGCAGGCAGGGCCTCGCGTGTGATCCTGCCCTCGCCGCAATCGCGCAGACGCCGCGTAAGTCCTAAGCGATCGAGCAGCCGCTCGACGTGATCGATCGCGATGTCCGCCGTGTCGATCTCGCTCGTCGAGTTGCGAAGTCCCGGCCCCGCAGTCGCGGATGTCGCATTGAGGAAAATCCCTGCCAGTCGCGCATACTCGGCCGACGCCGCCTCGCGATTGAACCGCATGACGGCCGGCAGGCAGATGGCATTGGCCAGTCCGTGATGCACGCCGAATTCGGTTGAGAGCGGATGGGCTAGCGAATGGGTCGCGCCCAGGTCTTTCTGAAAAGCAATCGCGCCCATCGTCGCGGCGATCTGCATCATGCCTCGGGCCTCGATGTCGGCGCCGTCGCTCGTCGCGCGCTCGAGATACTTGATGACGATTTCGAGGCCCCCGACGGCGATGGCGTCGCACAGCGGCTGGAAAACAGGCGCGGTCAGCGACTCGATACAATGCGTGAAGGCGTCCATGCCTGTCGCGGCGGTCAACCGCGCGGGAAGACCGACGGTCAGTTCGGGATCGAGGATTGCACGGCGCGGCATGAGCAGCGGACTGAAGATGATGATTTTGCGCCCCAGCTCGTGGCTCGTGATGACGGCGGCGCGGCCGACTTCGCTGCCGGTGCCGGCGGTCGTCGGGATCGCGATGACGGGCGGAAGCGGGCCGAGAGTCTTGGCGATCTCGGCGATCCTCTCCATGCCCCCGGCTTGAGCCTCATACTCGGCCAGCGGCGCATCGCCGGTCGCGCAGACCGCGACGGCCTTGGCCGCGTCCAGCGCGCTGCCTCCGCCGAGGCCAATCACGCTATCGCACCGCGCCGCTCGGTATGCGGCCACGGCGGCCTCGATATCCGCCTCGACCGGGTTGGGATGAACCGCGTCAAAAACCTCAAAGGCCTGACCGGCCGTTTCCATGACCTCAACAACGCGAGCGAAGGGCGCGGCGGCGCGCAGGCCGGGATCGGTCACGAGCAACGGGCTGGACACGCCGCACTCGCGCAGCGCCTCGGGGAGGCGCTCGATGGCACCGGGACCGAAGATGATCGGCGTCGGAAAAGAGAAAGTTGAAATTCCGTCGAACAAAAAGTTTCTCCCTAAATTCGGCTTTCGGATTCAGGCCGCGCAATTACGATCTAGCGCGTGGATGCGTGCGAAGCGGGACAAGATCGAACGGCTCTCGGGCGTCTCGGTCAGGCCTTCGATCACGGCATCATAATCGACCGACGCGGCCGCGAGCATCTCGCGCCGGGGGCCGAGCAGGAACGCGATATGCGCGACCGTGTATTCGGGGTGGAACTGCACCGAGCGAATCGAATCGCCGATGCGCATTGCTTCGCACGCCGTGTGGTCGTTGGCCGCGAGGCACGTCGCGCCCGGCGGCATACGAGTCACGACGTCTTGATGCGATTGAAGGACCGTGAGTTTCCCGGGCAGATGAGCGAGCAGAGGATCGGCGGCGCCGGCGTCGGTCAGGCCGACCTCGCACGTTCCGACCTCCCAGCCGTTGGGGTTCTTCTCGACGCTGCCGCCCAGGGCGTGGGCAATCATCTGGTGCCCAAAACATATGCCCAACATCGGTGTGCCTCGATCGGCCCAATCCCGGATTCGCTCGGCCAGGCGGCCGATCCAGGCGTGATCGTCATACGTCGAGCAGGCCGATCCGCCGATGACGACGGATCCGGGAATTGCAGGCGGCGGAGCGTCTTCGCGCTGGGGCCGCCAGACATCGAACCGCGAGCGGTCGCCGCCGAATCCATCGGCGATCCAATCCGCGACGTCTTTGGGATAATCCGAAGACGCGTGCTCGGGGCCCCATTCGGCGGCGTTGACGATCAAGATGCTCACGATTTCCCTATGCTCCGGACGGACATTGAATTCCGGGTACTGAGCCGCGCGTGCTGAGCGCTCCGCGCCGGATGCCGGAATTTCCGAAGGAGTAAATTAGCGAAAGGGGCGAATGAAGTAAACCCGGACGGGACCCGGTCCTGAGGACGGCTCGGAAGAAATCCATCGACCTTTTGCGTCGGCGCCGTCTAAATGTCCGTCGTAACTGCACAATGAATTCCACTTCGATTCAAAGTAAATTTCGGATCTGGCGCTGGCGAATTTTCACTTCGACGTGGTTGAGCTACGCGGGGTTTTACCTGACGCGCAAGGCGTTCGCGGCGGCAAAGATCAGTCTCTCCGATGATCCGGACCTCGCTTTTTCAAACGCGCAGCTCGGCGTGATCGATTCGTCCTTCCTGACCGCATACATGATCGGTCAGTTCATGAACGGCCCGCTGGCCGATCGGCTCGGCCCCCGGCGCGTCGTGCTGGCGGGATTGATCGTCTCAATCGTCGCTTGCGCGATGATGGGATTGGCGTCGGCAATTCCGGTTTTCGTGACGCTGGCGATTATTCATGGCGTGGCTCAGGCGACCGGCTGGCCGTCGCTCGTCAAGAACATGAGCGCATGGTTCTCGCCGCGCGAGCGCGGGCAGGTCATGGGCTGGTGGTGCACGAACTACGCTATCGGCGGATTGATCGCGACGCCGTTCGCCGCCCTGATGATCGACACCTTCGGGGATTGGCGTTTCGGATTCTTCATGCCTTCGCTGGCGCTTGCCGGCATCGCGCTCATATTTTTCTTCGCTCAAAAAGACCACCCTGAAGATGTCGGGCTGCCTTCGGTCGAAAGTTTCCACGGCGAGCCCGAGGCCGTCCTCGACCCGACAGAGGCGCCCGAGGACGAACCCGAAGGCGCATGGCGGACCATCGCGGAGGTCTTCACGAAAAACCC
>JAJFLK010000389.1 GCA_021772735.1 Candidatus Sumerlaeota bacterium
GCGGGCGCCGCCGCGCCGCCGTGCCCGAGCGGTCCGGCCCAGACCCAATCCGGACATCCGGCACCAGCTTGGCCCGATGCCAAATCACGCAAAACAGGCTCGACCAGCTCGATGCCTTTTCGTGCTTCGGCCGTGCCTATCGTCAGGATATAGGGTTTCGATTTCACGGAATCAAATAAGGAGATTTGATCCCGCTCGGGTGAAAGCTCGGCTTTAACCTCGAAAAGAGACGAATCCGCCGGGCCGTGTTCGGCCAGCCCCGAATCGGGAATCGGAGCGTAGTGGACAGGGCGCAGGATCGTCCGCGCGTCGGGGAAAGCCGAGGCGATCTCCTCGGCAATAGCCCGGCAAGGAACAGCGATGCGGTCCGCTCGGCCAATTGCGCTCTTGATGCAGCGCCGCATGTAAGCCGCGAATGGGCGCGGGAAGAATCTTCGGGCGTTGAAGACGCCCATGTCGTGGATCGTCACGACACGGGCAAACTTGCGCGGACGGCCCGGAATCACGAACGCAGGCCCGTGATAAATCTCGCCGGGCTCGACCAGACCGGGCATCTTGAACTGCAATGCCAGATCGCCGCTCGGATGGGATTCGTAATCGAAGTCCACTGCGACCCATTCGATTCCTTCGACTTCGCGCAAGGAAGAGAACGCATCGAGCGTGGAGCCCAGAATGGCCGCGCGGATTCGGACCGGCGGGCCATGCTTGCCTTCCTTTTGGCCGCTGCCCCCCGCGCTGTCATCCAGCTTTGCAAGGGCAAGCAGAAGCTCCAGAGTGTATCGCCCGACGCCCGTCATGCCGGGTCGCACGCAGCGCGCGTCGGCGAAAAGCCGGATCGGCGCGGGATGAGTCTCGGGAAGATTGTCAGTCATGATGATCCTGATCGGATCTCCGCCATCGCGGCCCGAAGCCACGCCCGCATCATGGAATCCGCAGCGGCCTGATGCTAAAGGCTCATGGCGCGGATTTCACGCAGAGCCTCGATTAATGCATCGATCTGCTCGGGCTGATTGTAGAAGTGGGGCGATGTGCGGAGCCACCCACGACGGCAAGACAGGATGAATCCTCGCTTCTCAAGTTCGGAGTGCCAGAGCGCCATATCCTCGCCTTCTTTGGCGAAGGCGACGATGCCGGAAGTTTCGCCCTCCGCTCGCGGCGAGATGATCTCCAGCCCAAGACCGCGCACGCCTTCGACGATGCGATCGGTCAGCGCCTCGATCCGCCGCCAGATATCTTCAGCCCCGACTTCGAGCAGCAGCTCGGTCGATTTCTCGAAAATGACGGCGAGCGCCATGGCGAGGCCGCCCTCCTCGAATCGACGGGCGGATCCCGAAAGCGGTTGATCCGTGTTGTCGTAGTCGGCCGGCGTTGCGCGGCCCACCCATCCGGTCATTGAGTCGTTCATCATTTCCATCGCCTCGCGCCGCACGAACAGTGCGCCGAAGCCCTCGGCGCCGAGCAACCACTTGTGCCCGCAGGAGGAAAAGAAATCGCACCCGATCTTGCGGACATCAACCGGCATCGCACCCAGAGCCTGGATGCCGTCAATGCAAAACAGGATGCCCCGCTCGCGGCAGAATTCGCCAAGGCGCTCCACAGGCATCCGAAACCCCGTCGAATACTGCACCATTGAAACCGACACCAGGCGCGTTCGCTCGTCGATGCGGCTCACGATTTCGTCGAAATCGTAACGCCCATCGCGCTCGGCGACCCGACGCAGGCCGACACCGCGCGCCGCCAGATTTTTCCACGGATAGATATTGGCCGGGAACTCGTGTTCGCAAGTGACGACGTTTTCACCGGGACGCCACGCGAGGCTGTTCGCGACGACGAGCATTCCGTGCGTCGTATTGTGGACGAAGGCCACCTCGGAACGGTCGCATCCGAGCATGGTCGCGGCGTTGGCCCGGGCACGGCGCGAGGCCGCCGCCCATTGCGGCCAATCCGTCCCGACCGAACAGCGCGCCTGCACGAGCCAACGCTCAAGCGCCTGGGCCGACCGCAAGGGCAACGGCGCGACAGAGGCATGATTCAGGAAAATCGGGCGATCAACAGTGGGGAATTCGGAGAGGAAATCGTGAGAAGGCATACGAATCCAGATAACGACCCACCTGAACTTTGAAGCTCCGGAATCGGCCTTATCTCTGTTCCGATTCAATAAAATCGAGGATCGACTGTTGCTGTTGCGACTTTTTTTCCTCATCGGAGAGGTCGCGCGACGACGATCCACCCGCCATATTCTTGTAAAAGAAAAATCCCGCAGCCCCCAGGACGGCCACAACCAGAACAACGCCGACCATCTTCATCGAGCCGGAGCCACCCTTGGCCTTATCCGTTTCGTCCTCGAGGCCCTGGGCCTTGGCCCGTTGCTCTTCGAGGGCGCCGGTCATATGCTTGGCATGCATATCGTCGTAAATTTTCGTGCAATACTTATCGAGTTCGACGTCCTTGGCCACCTGACTGAGCGCCTGGAAGGCCTCATCGGTGTCGATGGCCTTGATCGCCCGGGCCGCATACAGACGCACCCGGTCATCCGCGTCCGATTTGACCGCGCGCGCGAGTTCCTTGATCCACTCGGGGCACGGCTTCGTCATTCGGATCAGCCCCTGGATTGCAATGCGTCGAATCTCCGCCTCGCGATCGCGCATCGCCGAGGTCAATGGCTTGATCACGCTCGGCGAATTCAGGCCGGCAAAGATCGCAACGACGGCCTCCCGATAACGACGGTCATGGGGGTCGTATGCCAGGTTCTCCAGAACGATCTCATTGCCGAACCCCACAATCCTTCTGATGACATAGGCGCGATCTTTCTCCTCGTGTTCGTAACTGAGCATATGAACCAGACACCCAAGCCGTTCGACCGAGGGCTCCGAGGCCGCTTGATCCACGATGCGACGACGGATGGAGAAGTTGTCGATCATGGGATACGCGCTGGCGAGTTCGCGGTATTGCTTGCCCGCGAACCATTCCTTGATTTGCGGGTTCGAGACCTCGGAGATGCGAACTTCTTCGAATATCCTGTCCGGATGGGATCGGTTCAGATCGGGCGATGATGTCTCGGCCGGGCTTGGAGATCGCGAAGGCGCGGGCGGCGGCGATGGGGCTGCGTGCCCTGACGCTCCGTTCAAATCCTGAGAGGCTGGTGTAAGGGCTTCCGGCGCCGGTGGTGGATCTGGGGCTGGGGCTGCGGGCGCAACAGGAGTTGCTGGCGCTGCGGGTTCGGCGCGCTCCGCGACCGAAGGCTGCGGCAAGGAGGATCCGGAAATCTCGGATACGGCTTCTGGCGGCGGCGTGGCTTCGGCGGCCGGCGCTGCACCGGCCGGGACTGGCTTGCCGCTCAGCAGAGCCATGAGCCGCGGGTAGACCCCGGCCTTTATGGTGGCGCCGATCGGGGCCCCTCTTTTTTGGAGCTGTGTGGCGAACTGTGAAACCTGCGGATGGTTCTGAGACGGGAGCGTGGCGAGGCAGAGATCGAGGTGCCGGACAACCTGCGCCATGTGGGGGCCCGATGGGTCCGAGGCCCACAAACGAGCCTCGAGTTGGGCCATCTTAACGTGAGCAGACGCATCGCTCGGATTCGCCACCAAGGCTGCTTCGAGCGCGGCGCGCTCCGCTTGCACGCCCTGTGCGACTTCAGACATCGACTCAATTCCCTCCCGCAGATCCGGCCCCCGCGGCACTCCGAAGCGTCTCGAGCGCGATCGACCGGAATCCACTGTTCAGCCTACCGGCAAGCAGTCGATCGTGTCAATGATGCCACCGGCTTCGCCACCGCGCAGCCACCACGCCCAGCGGCCCGGAAGGCGGCGCGGAAAGCCGCCGACGCGGCGAATTTCTCCGGAGATTCCTTGCCCCTGTGGCCCCGATTGCACAAGATGCGGTGTGGTTCTGGAGCAGAGGGCTCGCCTCACGTCCGGCACTCATTGCACTCTCCCAATTCCCTGGAGACGGTATGACCAAAGCTCGACCGAAGAAAACTCGTCCGAAGGCCCGCGCGCGCCGGGGGCCACGAATCACGCGCGTCTACACCCGGACCGGAGACAGCGGAACGACCCGGCTGGCGGCCGGCCGCGAGGTCGCAAAACACGATCCGCGCATCGAGGCATACGGCACGGTCGATGAGTTGGGCGTATGGGTCGGAGCCGCGCGCCGCAGCCTGGCTTCGCAGCTTCAACGATGCCGGGCCAACACCGCCGCCACCGCCGCCACCGCCGACATCGCCGACATCGCCGCTGAAGACCGCGCCACGACCGCACGCAAACGCGCTATCAAGATAACGGTCCGCAACCTGACGCTGCTCGATCGACATCTCGAATACGTTCAGAATCTGCTTTTTACACTGGGCGCAGACCTGGCAACTCCTCTGGAAGATCGCTTCGAGGGGATGCCGGTGATCGCCGCAGCGGACACGACGTATCTGGAGCGGGCGCTCGACGCATACAATCAAGACCTGCCGCCACTCGAGGATTTCATCCTGGCCGGTGGCGGTCAGTTGGCGATCGATCTCCAGACCTGCCGGGTAGTCTGCCGCAGAGCCGAGCGCCGCACCTGCGAGCTGGCCGGCCGCGAAGCCCTGGGCATGCATGTTGTGCCCTTCATCAACCGCCTCTCGGACCTGTTCTTCGTCCTGGGCCGCTGGGTCGTCTATGAATTGATGGATTCGGATTTGACAAGTGAAGATCAGAGCGGCGGCGGCGAGACTATCTGGCGCCGCGATCTGCGCCGGCCGCCCATGCCGAAACCCCGCAAGAAAGCGGCGAAGTGAAATCATTTGCATGTCCCGAAAGTGAAATGAATTGCGACCTCTGGCAGAGCGGAGAAAAAAAAAGAGCGCCCCGGGAGGCGCCATTTCAGAAGATTTCGGGGCTCGCGATCACGCGCCCTCACACGTTCAGCATCAGAAGAGGAATGACAAGTCGATCTTCCCGCCGAACGTAACTAAAACAATCATAAGGATCGCGATGAGCAGAACCCCAATCTCAACTTCATGGGTCTGCTCGGCGCGACGCCCGTCGTCGCCACCATTCATTTATTCGTGCCCCCGCCCTCTCACTGAATTCCCCGGCCTGGTGCCCTTGGCCCTGAGTGTTACCCGGCGTCTACTAAAGCAAGAGGCACACCACCGGGCGGCGCATCCTGACTGTGCTACCCGAGCGAGCCGAAAACCTGAGGACTGCCACCATTTGCGGTTGGCCCACGGCGGCGCGGCACTCCGAAGTTTACGCAAATGGATGTCCGTCCCCCGCTTTTCGGCTTGAGCGGGTACGACCTACGGATGAGATGCGCCCGCCAGATCGCAGGTCCGTCGATTCGGCGTGCGCGGCTCATGCGCCTCTGCTATTGTTACGATGTATGAGATGTGCGCCTAAGAGGCCCGGACCGATAGGCTTGGGGCGGGCGCACGGATTCAGACCCATCCGTGGGGGCGCCACGGTTTCGACGGGGTTTTATTGAAGGAGGAGCTGCAAGCCGAGGATCGTTGGGTTCACCCTCGTTAATCAGACCTGACAAACGATAAACAGCGAACCACAACTCGCAATGGCCGCCTAATTTAGGTTGGTCCGTCCCTTCGCAGCTCGGCTGTGGTAGCGTTTTGGGGCGTCATTTAGCAGTCTAGTCGCGCGGGCCCCCGCTTGAGGGCCCACGAGGCGAAACACTTTCAAGCTGGCTCAGAGGGGCGGCTGCCGGACGGCTTCTCTCTGGGTGAGAAAACTCCGCCCGGCTAAGCTTGTAGACGCTTCCCCGACAAAAACTTCGGACGCGGGTTCGACTCCCGCCGCCTCCACCATTCTTTTTATCATGTGATCCGTTGTCATCGCTTGATTTAGACGCGTTTTCGCGCGGCCCAAAATCGGGCCGTGCCACATATATGCCACATTTTTTCTCCTTGATTTTCGCGCCGACATCCTCGGCCAGCTCCCCGAGCCGCTCGGATCGAGCCCGAGCATACGTCTGCATAGTCAGTTGAGCCGTCGAATGGCGCGCCAGCGACTGCGCCTCTTTGACGTTCGCGCCCGATTCGATCACCAGCGTCGTGTAGGACACGCGCAACGAATGGAAATCAACCTTGCCCTCTCGCCCCTGCTTCTCGATCCCGGCTCTTTTTAGGTCCTTCTCCAATTCTCGCGCCGGATGCGGGTGTCGCCTGGCGTCCGGCCTGGCGACGGACCTCCTCTCTCAACCGATCATAAATCCGCTTCCACACTCCGCCTCGGCGCCATCTGCGGTAATAGTAATGCACCGTGCCCCAAGGCGGAAAATCACGCGGCAGCATTCGCCAGGGGCACCCGCTGCGGATCATATACATGATGGCGTTGACGCTCCCGCGCAGGTCGGTAGTTCGAGGCCGACCGCCGGGCTTGGCCTTGGGGAGCATCGATTCGATGCGTTTCCACTGGGCATTGGTCAGATCGGACGGATAGAAGAGTGAGGACATGGGAACAACTGCCGCACCAAGAGGATGGACCCGTGCCCACGCTCGGGCGAGCCGACGCTCTCTGCCCTTATCCTATCCTATTGACATCCCGGCAAGGCTTTTCACTCACGCTCTTAGGAGTCGACAGAATTCTCGATATGTGTCGTAATTCCGTAAATGTTGCTGGCGATA
>JAJFLK010000390.1 GCA_021772735.1 Candidatus Sumerlaeota bacterium
GGGCTGGGGTGTCGTCGACGATCGCGGCGGCGCGATCAAAGGCTCGAACCGATTGGATCTGTATCATCGAACCCACGGGCTGGCGAACAAGTGGGGACGACGCAACGTCGAGGTCAAGATCGTGCGTAAAGATTGACGGATTCGGCGTAAACGACTGGCACCGAACAAACTCCCCGGCGCCCTCGCTGGTCTCGTGAGCAGGACGGCGGGACGAGAGGCCTGAACTTGCTGCCGGGTTTTTGCTTGTCAGCATGGCCGGAACTTGCAAGCCTTCGGTAGCGAAACGGGCGACGACGCCGGGGACGAGGCTGGGTTCAATCACACGCTCGGGATCCGGCGCGAGCAGCGGGTTTTGACGTCCCGCCAAGACCCAATCCCACCAAACAGAAACGGATCATCGCATGAGCGACTCTCCGGTCCCCGAGAAGCCATCCGCCCTGACTGGCATCTACGATAAGACGGTCATGACCCTGCCGTGGCTCGTCGTCATCGCCACGCTCGCGGTGACTGTCTTCTTCGGCTTCCAGCTCAAGCATTTCAGGCTCGACGCATCGAGCGAATCGATCGTTCTGGAGAACGATAGCGCGCTCAGATACTACGACGCGACGCGCAAGAGTTTCGGCTCAGACGATTACGTTGTGATGACCATCACGCCGACTGTAGACTTGTTCTCCGATGAAGTGCTCGTGCCGCTCAAGAAACTCCACCTTGAGCTCGAAGGCTTGCCGCACGTCGCCTCGGTGACGAGCATCATGAGCGTGCCGCTTTTCCACAGCCCGGATGTCGGGCTGTTCCGGCTGGCCAGCGGATACAAGACGCTGATGATGGACGACACCGACCGCAAGTTGGCGAAGACGGAATTTCTCTCCAGCCCGCTTTACGCGGATTACCTCATCAGCACGGACGGCAAGACATCGGCCATCCAGGTCAATTACTTGCCCAACGAAGAATACGACACCCTCCAGGACCGGCAATACGAACTGCGCCAGAAGCTGAACGACGGATCGTTGAGCGATTCCGAGGCGCTGGAATTAACCAACGTCGAGGCGCAATACATGGTGCTTCATGCCGAAGAGATCGACGTGAACAACCAGGACGTTGAGGCCGTGCGTGAAGTGATCGCCCGCTATCAGGAGGAGTATCCCATCTTCGGCGACATGTATCTCGGCGGTGTGCCGATGATCATCGCCGATATTATCGACTACGTTGATCGCGACATAAAGTTCTTCGGCGTTGGCGTGGTCATCTTCATCTTCCTCATGATGGCGCTCATCTTCCGCCAGACAAAATGGGTCATCCTGCCCACAGCGACCTGCATCGTGACGGTTCTCATCATGATGGGATACATGGGGTTCACGGACTGGAGCGCGACGATCGTCACGAGCAATTTCAGCTCGCTGCTGATGATCGTCACTATGTCGATGGCGATTCACGTCGTCGTCCGATACCGCGAACTCCACGCCGGTCACCCCGACATGACGAACCGGGAGCTGGTCCTTTCGACGGTCCGCCTGGTCGCGATGCCGTGCCTTTATACGTCTCTGACAACCATCGTCGGCTTCGGCTCTCTGATCGTCAGCGGCATTCGGCCCGTAATGGACTTCGGAATGATGATGGCCATGGGCCTGTCATTGGCCTATCTGTTGTGCTTCCTGTTCCTGCCCGCCGCGCTCCTGCTCTTCCCCAAAGGCAAGGCGCCGCCCAAGGCTCTGGCCGAGCTTAAGACTTCTCCTTTGCAGGTTTTCGCGAACTTCACTCGCGATCATCCGGGGGCCGTCGCCGTGATGGCTGTGTTCTGCTTTGGATTCTTCGGATATGGCATAACACGCCTGACGGTCGAGAACCGCTTCATCGATTATTTCCATGAAGATTCGGCGATCTATCAGGGCATGACCGAGATCGACAATAAGCTGGGCGGGACGACGCCTCTTGAGGTCGTTCTCGAAACTGATGAGGCGGATTATTGGATCAGCGATGAAGGCCTTGAGCACCTGCGCAAGGTTCACAATTATCTCGATTCGCTGCCCGAGACGGGCAAGGTGATCTCGCTCGATACGATGAGATTGCTCCTCACCAAAATCCTCAAGGGCAAGCCGCCGACCCAGGGGCAACTCAAGCTCATCCGCTCGGTCGTTCCCGACGAGATCAAGCGCGCGGTTCTGACGCCGTACGTCAACGCGGATTTCAGCCACGCCCGGATCGCGATGCGCGCGCGTGAATCGAGCCATGACTTAAATCGCAAGGAACTGCTCGCAAACATACGCAAGTATCTGGATGAAGAGGCGGAGACAGACAAAATCAAAGCCGAATATACCGGCATGTTCATCCTCTATAACAATATGCTCCAGAGCCTTGTCGCCTCGCAGGTCTATACGATCGGCGCCGTCGTCGCCGCGATCTGGTTGATGTTTCTCATCCTGTTCCGCTCGATCAGGCTGGCGTCGATCGCGATCGTGCCCAATGTCTTGCCGGTCGCCGTCGTGCTGGGCACGCTCGGCTGGCTGGGAATTCCGCTGGATATGATGACGGTGATGATCGCGGCCGTGACGTTCGGCATCGCGGTGGATGACACCATTCACTACGTCCACCGATTCGAGCACGAGTTCACGATCGACGGCGATTACGTCGCGACGATGTCTCGGTGTCACAACTCCATTGGGCGCGCGATGTTCTATACGACGGTGACGATCGTCGCGGGATTCTCGATCCTCTCGTTCTCGAATTTCATTCCGACGATCTACTTCGGCCTGTTTACCGGATTCGCAATGATTATGGCCCTGCTCGCGGCGATGACGCTGCTGCCGATGTTGATCATCGCCATCAAGCCGCTGGGGCCGGGCAAGGCGGGCTGATCCGGCCAGGAGCTATCGGCCCAAGCTATCGCCTCGGCACAAGGACGACGTGCGCGACGCCGATGGTATCGGAGACTTTATAATTGCTCATAAGCGCAGGGCCGAACCGCGGCGAGAAGAGATCGGGGAGCTTTCCGGGATCCTCGGGATCGACATCGGCTCGGGAGACGATGACGGCAACGAAGGCCCGACTCTCAATGCGATCGATCAGCGCGTCATCCGCGAGGTGGCCGCGTTCGAATAAGATCCGGAATTGGATCTGATCGAGGACTGCGGGGAACTCGGGGCGCGTCATCAGGAAGTACGGGTTGGTCCCGAACAACGGACCGGGGATCGATTCAACTCGCGCTTCCAAGGTAGTCGATCCCCATGAGCGAACAAAGCCGGGCAAATCCTCGACGGCGTAACGGGTCTCGCGCACGGCAATCCAGAGGAGCGCAGGGAGCAAAATTACGATAAACGCGGCTTCGCGCAATCCGCGGCCGCGCGTCGAGAGCGCGTCGCCGTCCCATAATCGCGAGAGTCCCCAGGCAAGAACGACGCCCGAAAGCGCATAGGTTTCCAGGTAATAATTGATGTCCGCGCCGACCTTGAAGTTTTGTGCCGAGGTCGTCAGAAACGCGAGCATCAGCGCCAGGCAAAGAAGGCGGAGCGCACCGGCATCATCGGAATCACTCTTCAAGCGGCCGCGCACAACGACGGCAAGAAGAACGCCGCCTAGCAGCGTCAGGCCGGGCAATCCGGCCGCGCGGGTGTAGAAGGCGGAGAGGTTCGTGAAATCCCAGCCGTTATCGAGCGAACCGAGCATATTGAGAAAAAGCCGGCCCTCCGTCGCGAAATTAAAGGCGAGCGCCGCGATCAAACCGGTCAGGCCGAAACCGCCGATCCAGAGCGCAGCCCTTTTGCGCCCGCGCGACCGGTCGTCGTCGGTCGCGATCCATAGCGCGAGGGCCGCGATCATCCCCCAGGCCGTCGGCTTGAACCACATCGATGCCTGAAGAGCCGCCAGTGTGCCGAGAATGCGACGCGAAGTCGGAGGGCCGCGCATGGCAATCGTCAGCGCAAGCATGGAAAAGAAAACCTGCGGCGCATCGGGACGATAGCTCATGACGAATTCGACGAGCGGCGTCCACAGTGAAACCAGCGCAGCCGCTCCAATTGCCCACGCGGCGCGAACCCGCACGGCGCGAAGCATAAAGACCATCAGAACACCGATCCCAACCAGGGCGGCGATCGATTGCACGCGGCCGATGTCGTAGAGAATGCGGGGCGTATCGGCAAGATCGGCGCCGCCGGCGACCCGGATAAAGCGAGCCAGCCAGCCGGCGGGATAATAGGTCAGCGGACCATAAGGGGCAAAATGATGCGGCCAGAGGCGCCAATCCGTATAAGCAGAACCGCCCTGGGCGACATCCCACGCCCGAGCGACGACCGCGCCCTCGGGGAATGACGCATCGACCCGCATGCGAATCATCATGCCCGTACGCGCCAGCGCCAGCACGATCAGCAACGCACAAAGGGCCATCGCAAGCGGCCCGAGCCGGCGGCGGCGAATGTTCGAGATCATATTTATCGTAAGTCTGTTGGAGTAATCAGGCGATGCCGAGGCGGCCGCCTCCGGACGCGGTGTCAATTGCTTCGGCTGAATTCGCCTTCGAGCAGGCGAATGCGATCGCGTATCTCAGCGGCGAGTTCGAAATCCTCGCGGCGGATGGCATCGGTCTTCTCCCGCCGCAGCCGGTCGAGCTCGCTCTGGGGCCGACGGCCCTCGAACTCTTCGATCAATTCCTTGAGATGAATCGTGGATTTTTCGCGTTCGAGTTTGAAGACGTTTGACGGGACGGCTTCGAGAGCCTCAATGGCGTCGATTGTCCCGCGCAGCAGTTCGATCGATTCGTCATACGAAGAACGACCCCATAGAAGATGCGCGTGAGCAACGGCATTCATTCGTATGACGTAGGGTCGATACTGCTCGATCGTAAGCGAATCATCGGTGTTCTCGGCGTGCTGATTGACAAAATCGAAGTAATGCAAATTGCGGTCGGTATCGCGCGCGACGCCTTCCCAATCCTCCATCTGATACAGGATCAGGTAGCGCTGGTAAAAAAGGATGCCTTCCTGGATCAAGCGGAGGCAGTCGTCGTGCGAGAGGCCGAAGTGAAGGTTGTCCTCGGCAGTCACCTCATAATGGTTCAGCCAGGTCTCATAACCGTTGGGCCGCAGGCCGTCGGGCCGCCCGAGGTAATCCATCTGCTGGATGCCGAGCGGCTCGCGCACCTGAATGATGGCCCGGCCGTCGATGCCGCTCGCACGGCGAATGTTTCGCACCGGATCGGCGCCGTCGTATGGCCATTCGAGAAGAAGTGGGGAAAGGTCTTTATCCATGATCTGATTGATCCTGTGTCCAAAGAACCTCGGATTGAGTGTCGGTAGGCTGCGGCCAGCAGGGTCTGAGTGAATCGGAGTATGCCGGCACCGGTCTGCGTGACGCTGGCCCGCCGGTTGGATTCTACGGCCCAAGGCGGTCGGGATTCAAGGCGCGTTTGAATTTATCAGGGAAAGCACAGGTAGATGCGACGCCACCTGCGTTATCTCCCGCCTGCGTACCCCGAGGAACGATCTCTCTTAAGTCAGGTTATCGCGAAAGTGCGGAAGAACGCGGCTCCAGGCATCGGTGGCTGCTGCCTCGTTGTAGACCTCGGCGCGAGTGTCGTTGAAGAACGCATGATCGACGCCGTCATAGATCGTGATCTCGACCTGCTTGCCGGCGGCCTTAATATCACTTTCGAGCTTGCGCGCGACCTCAGGCGTGACGAAGCCATCATGCTCCGCGAAGAAGCCGAGCACGGGGCCCTGAAGGCCAGCAAGATCGGGATGGACGTTCGGGTGAATGCCGTAAAAAACAACACACGCGCCGACCTTGGGATTGGCGCACGCGGCGTAAAGCGAGAGCTGCCCGCCCATGCAGAAGCCGACCGTGCCGACCTTGTCCGATCTTGTTTCATCGAGCGAAAGCAGGTGATCGATCGCGCCGCGCAGATCCTTTTCGACCTGGTCGATGCGCAGAGCCATCATGAGCTTGCCGGCATCGTCCGGACTCGTCGTCGTCTCGCCACGATACATATCAGGCGCGAGCGCGACGAAGCCCTCGGTGGCGAAGCGATCGGCCAGATCCTTGATGTGGTCGACAAGGCCCCACCATTCCTGGATGACGATCACGCCGGGCCCCGAACCCGAAGCGGGGAGGGCAAGGTAGCCCATGCCGGTCTCGCCATTGGTTGGATATTCGACCATTTTTCCGGTCATGTTCATGATCCCCTTCGGTAATGCGGATTGCGGCGGCCGCGCGGCGGCGGCGGCAAGATGAGAATACGGAAGAGTCTACGATCCGGCACGGATTTGCGCGAGCAAAGATGTGCGGCCATAGGCGCGTTGACGGGCTGAGGCCCTTGTGATTTGATTGCGCGGTCGAAACAACGATTCGCGTCCAGCGCCCCAGAATGCCCATACCGGCCCATGACGGCACTGCCTGAGATCAACGCACGGAGATCGAATTTGAAGCCGCTTTGGAAGATTGCTTTATTTTGCCTCGTCGGCGTCGCAGCCCTTGGCGCGACGCTCTCGTGCAGTGATGCCCCGCGCAAGCAGACCATCACGATCTATACATCGCTCTATGAGAACGTCATCTCAGAGATTTCGCCGATCCTGGAGATGGAGTTTCCCGACCTGAACGTGCGGTGGTATCAATCCGGCAGCGAAGAGGTCCTGAGCAAGCTGAACGCTGAGATCGCGGCAGGCAGCGTCAAGGCCGACATCATCATGACCTCGGATCCTTTCTGGTATGAAGAGCTCAAGAACGCCGGGCACCTGATGGCGTATGAATCCCCTACGGCAGCCCAAATCCCCGACGCGCTTCGGGATCCGGATCATTTTTACGTCACCGTGCGCGTGCCGGTGATGGTGATGGTCGCCAATTCCGATTCCCTCCCCGAGGGCGAGCGCCCGGCCGGCTTCTCTGCCCTGACCGATGCCAAATGGGCAGGCCGCGTGACGATGGGCAACCCTCTGAAATCGGGTACCAACTTCACGACCGTCGCCGGCGTCTCGAAAAAATACGGCTGGGAATACTATGAAACGCTGCGCAAGAACGATGCGGTCTCGGCCGGCGGAAACAGCTCGGTCATCAGCCGGGTTTCGACCGGCGAGGCAGACGTCGGGATCGTCCTGCTTGAAAACATTCTAAAAACGAAATCCGATAACCCGGCCGCGCCGCTGGAGATCATCTATCCGGCCGATGGGGCGGTCATCGTGCCGAGCCCGATCGCGATCACGAGCGCCACCGCCAACCCCGATGCGGCCCGGCGGGTCTATGACTTCATGCTCTCGGACGCGGGACAGGAAGCCATCGTTCACGCCAATATGTATTCGCCGATCGACCGGATCGCACCTCCAAGGGGCGCTCGCCCATGGAAAGAAATTCGAGAGGGCGCCCTGCTGGAGTGGTCGCCGGAGTATTTGCGAGCGACGATCGAGCGGCGCGAAGAGATCAAAGACGAATTCAGCCGTATCATGTTTGAATAACATGAATCCTCGCACACTTAAGGTCGGTCGGATCGCGTTCGGCATCGCCCTGTTCGCGCTGACTGTTCTGCCTCTCGCCCTGGTACTGGCACGCTCGTTCCAGAACCCGCCGACACGCACCCCCCCTCCAGGCCTGGAATCTCCGGACGGTCCCGCCGCCTCGCACTCGCGATTTACTCTCCAGTATTACAAGAAAGCATACGGCGAGGGGGCGAACTATCGCGCGATGGTCAACACGATCGTCATGTCGCTGGCGACGGTGATCTTTGCCTCGCTGATTGCGATCCCCTCTGCATGGCTGGTGACTCGAACCGACCTTCCCGGCCGGGCGAAGTTCAGATTCCTGCTCGTCCTGCCGTATGTGATCCCGCCATACATCGGCGCGATCGCATGGATCAACCTCTGCAACCCGCGCGTCGGGTGGCTGAACCGCCTGGCAGGCAGAGAGATTTTCGACATCTATACGCTGGCCGGTGTGGTCTGGGTGCTGGGTCTGTTCTATTTCACGTTCATTTATTTGAACTGCGTCTCGGCGATGGAGAACACGGACCCAAGCCTCGAAGAAGCGGCGCGCGTAAGCGGGGCCTCGCCCGGGCGGGTCTTCTTGACGATTACGCTGCCGCTGATGAGGCCGGCGATCTTCTCCGGCGCGTTTCTCGTCTTCGCGGCCGCGTCGGCGTCTTTCGGCGTGCCGGAGTTGATCGGCTCGCCGGGCCATATCCAGGTAATGACGACTCGGATTTACAGCTCGATCAAGACGGGCGGACTGGACGGGTATTATCTCGCGGCCGCTTTATCCACGATCCTGTTCGCCGTCGCGATCGGCGCGTCGAGCCTCTCCGATTGGCTGGCGCACGCGCGCCGCGTGACGGCGTTGACGGGCAAATCGGCCCGCCGCTCGCAGGTCAGGCTCGGCCGCTGGCGCTGGCCGGCTTTCGGATACGTCGCCATGGTCTTCGCCGCTGCCTGCGTTCTTCCGTTTGCCGCGGTGCTGGCGACCTCGTTCATGAAAGTCGCCGGGAACTTCTCGTGGGATAACCTCACGCTCGATCAATACCGCTACGTTCTGTTCGAGCGGCAGGCGACGCTGCGCGGATTCGTCAATTCGCTCATGCTCGCCTTCGGGACGGCAACGCTCGCGGTGGGCATCGGCACGGTGCTGGCCTACCTCAAGGGCCATCCCAAGAGGCGGAGCGGCCCCCTGCTCGACGCGTGTGTAAACCTGCCCTACGCGACGCCGGGGACGATCCTCGCATTCGGCCTGATCCTGCTCTGGTCGCGGCCCATCGCCCTGACTGATACGCTGTGGATTCTGCTCATCGCCTATTTCGCAAAGTATCTATCATTCGCGGTCAAGGCGCTGACGACGAACGTGCAGCAGATCGACACGACGCTCGAAGAGGCCGCGCGCGTGAGCGGCGCCGGTTTCATCAAAACGTTCCGGACGATCTGGATTCCGCTTCTGCGGCCCGGAATGATGGCGAGCTGGTTTCTGGTTTTCATGCCGGCGTTCAGCGAACTCACCATGTCGATTCTACTTAAGGGTCCCGGGACCGAGACGGTCGGGACGACGCTGTTCGATTTGCAGAGTTACCGCGATCCTCCCTCGGCGAGCGTGCTCGCCGTCATGCTGCTCGTGCTGATCCTCTCGGCATACGGAGCCGCGATGGTCCTGCGACCCAAAGCGAAAACAGCATCATGAGAAAACGTGAAGGAACCAGGGCGGGACGATGAGTCGAGTTCAACTGAAATCAATCGAAAAACGATACGGCGATTTCGTCGCTGTCGAGCCGCTCGACCTTGAGGTCAAGGCGGGGGAACTCATGACGTTTCTCGGCCCTTCA
>JAJFLK010000040.1 GCA_021772735.1 Candidatus Sumerlaeota bacterium
TCCGGGGGCGGAGCAAGCCGACAGGCGAAGCGACGTCCCCGACGGCACGCCGCCGTGGGCCGGCCTCGCCGACGCCAGCGACCCAGGCGGCGGATTGCATACTTTCGCTCGTATCCGCTCACGGCGCAAAACTCGTCCAAAGTCTTTCCCTTCTCCTTTTTTGATGCCCGCCGATACCCCGGCGCGATCGCGTTGAGCCCTTCCTGATTCGACTTTGGACTCATCTGACAGGCCTCCTTTTTCGGTGTCCTGATTTATGAGTCAACGATCCTCCTATACGACCGCCTTCGGTGTCTTTAATTGTGAGGCAATTCGCGGCGAATCTTCGCCTTGACTCATCCGGGCCTATCGGGGTATAAGCATGCACCTTCAGTTGTAGCCTAGGCTATATTTAGTAGTTTAGGGTTAATAACGAAGTCATGCGAAAGACAAAAGTGAGGAAATAATAGTCATGATTCCCCCAACTCCTCGACGCGAATCGGCTCGCCTCAGCCGATCGCTCCCCCGGCTTGCACTTGTCGGTGTAATCGCAGCGATGGCAGTCCAATCGCGCGCCCACATCGTTCCGCCTGAAAGCTTGCATCCCGTCGTCGAGAGCTATCGGCGCATAAATTTCATGCTCAACCTCAATCCGGTTGCCTGGGAAGAGGTCGCGCCCGACGCGGAGATTGTGATGGCGGGTCTCGCCGAGATCGATCCGACCGAGGCCGAGGAATACCGGGCCGATGCCCGAACGATCTTCGCGCGAGCCAGCGCCGAGCCGCTCTCGCCTTCCAAACGCAAGGACGCCGCACGGGAGTTGATGGAGATATGCACGATTTCCGTTGCGCAGACTCTCATCGGGCGACTGAACGAGGCGGGGTCTTCGCTCGGCCAATACAAAGACTCAGCCGCGGCTTTGGATGAAGCGCGCCAGCTCTGGGCGGGCTTCGAGCACGAGGTCAAGGCCACCGATCGCCCCGCTTTCATTGAACTCGGTAGGGCCTGGCTCAGGCTGGGCGGCGCCCTGGGAACGCCAGGCGTTCTCGGCGAGGGGGGCGTTGCGCCCGAGGAGCGGACCTATCAGACGGCGGCGTCCAAGATTCAGGCATACGTCGCCCTCAGCTTCGGCAAGGGTTTCAAAGCTCCCGCCTATGGTCGACTTGCGCCGTTGCCTGCCAGGAGCGCGACCTTCAACGTCTCGGCCAGAGTTCCCCCGCAGCTGCCGCCGGGCAGCAACATCCATACGCAGCTCCCCCGACCGCGGCAGATCCTCGGCATCGGCGATCGAGGCGTAGACGAGGGCGAGACCATACTTATTGCGCTCGGCGATATGGTCTTCGATAGCCCTTACGTCTTCGGCGAACCCGCTCGTTCGCTCGGGATGAGCTGCAACACTTGCCACAACAAGAGCATCACTAACCCCACGTTGTTCATCTCGGGGCTCTCGCGCGTCGAGGGAGGCGTGGATGTCTCAAACAGCTTTTTCGCTCCGCACGCCAATAACGGCGTTTTCGACCCGCTGGATACACCCGATCTTCGCGGAATTCGCTTTACGGCGCCTTACGGGCGAAATGGTCGATTCGCCTCGCTACGCGAGTTTTCGCGCAATGTCATCGTGAATGAGTTCAACGGTCCCGAGCCGGACCCACTGCTCATGGACGGTCTCATTGCCTATATGAATGAGTTCGAGTTTCTGGCCAATCCCGCCCTGGACGCCAACGGCGAACTGACCGAAAAAGCTTCGCCGGCGGCCGTGCGTGGGGAGATAATTTTTCAGACTAATTTTGAGGGCATGGCGGGGCGCAGTTGCGCGACCTGTCACGATCCGTCGGCGAACTTCGTCGATCACCGGCGTCACGACATCGGAACCGTGGCGGGGGCTGGGTCCGATTCACAAGATCGAGCGCTCGATACGCCAACGCTACTCGGCATCAAATACACCGCTCCATACTTTCACGATGGGCGCGCGGCGACGCTGGACGAGGTGAGCGGCTGGTTTAATGATCGATTCTCGCTCGGGTTGGCCCGGGACGAGCTCAAAGATTTGACTGCCTACGTGGAAACGGTCGGAGACGGGGTCGAAGCGTATGAAGACACCATGTATACGCTCGAAGCCGAGCTTGAGGAATTCCGATTCTTCCTCTCTGCCTACGAGTACCTCAAGCGGGTGGGCAATAATCGGCTTATCAGCACGACGCTCCAGACGATCTCCGTCGAAATCGAGGCCCATAAATGGGACGTTCAGGACGAGCGCCAAATGCCCGTTCTGGACCGTCTGAGCGAGCTGATGCTCGAAGCCTATCAGGCGAACGAGGCCGGGGACGTCGATGCGGTCGACGAAAAAGTCGCCGAATATCGGCGGCTCTACACCGAAAACGCGGAAAACTTGATCTGACCAAGAATACGAACGAGGGACTGAAAATGAGAAAGAAGACATTGATATCCGCGCTGATGATCCTTGCCATTGCCGGGGCGCCCGCACGGGTCACGGGAGGGGAAGCTCAAGCCCCCAAAGAACTCAGGATTGTTTTCATCGCCTACCAGAATCCCGATCAGCTCATCGACGACATCGAGCCCGTCGTCGAATACCTCGAGCGCGCGATCGGAATGTCCATCAAGCACTTCGTCGCCACCGGCTATGCGGGGGTCGTCGAAGCGCTGCGCAACGAGACGGCCGACATGGGCTTTATGGGCCCTTTGCAATACGTCATGGCGCACAGGCTCGCCGGCGCGCGGCCGATCCTCGGCGAGATCTACAACGGTAAATCGACTTACGTCTCTCGCGTTTTCGTGCGGCGCGATGCCGATATCGGATCCGTCGCGGATCTCAAGGGTAAGTCCATCGCCTTCGTGGATCCGATCTCTTCGTCGGGCTATCTCTACCCGCTGACGATCTTCAACGATAAAGGTCTCATCGAGGCGGAACCCGGTGATTTTTTCAGCCAAGTCTATTTCGCCGGGGGCGACGAGCAAGCGATCCGCGCCGTATATAACGGATTTGTCGACGCCGCAGGGATCGGCCAATACGCCTATAACCTCCTGCGGTTCGACGAACGCAGCGAGGTCAAAACTCTAGCCGAATCCCGTCCGATTCCCTCCCATTGCGTCGTCGTCCGCGAAAATTTGCACGAGGAGACGATCGAGAAAATCCGCAGTGCCCTGCTCGATCTCAACGCCGAAGGGCCCGATCACGCGCTGCTCGAAAAGCTCTACAACGTGGATGGATACATCAAGGTAACGCACGAGAATTACGCAGAAGTTGAGCAATTGGCCAGGAGTTATGGATTCATCAAGTAGCGATGGCCGTCCGGCGATCTCGCTTCGCGGCGTCCATGTCCTTTACGGCCGAATCATGGCTCTCGATATCGAGCGCCTTACGATCGCGTCCGGCGAGCGCGTGTTCGTCCTTGGCTGCAGTGGCTCGGGCAAAACCACCCTCTCGCGTATGATCAAGGCCCGAGTGCGGCCATCTGCTGGAAAGCTCTCGGTGCTCGGGATCGATCCGTGCGCTCTAGGCCGCGCATCACGGAGCGCCTATGAGCGCTGCATCGCCATGATCGATCAGGAGTTCCATCTCGTCCCACGTCTGTCGGTGATGGATAACCTCATGACTGGAGCGCTCGGACGAGTCCCCGTCGCGGCGAGCCTGCTGGGTTGGTATCCACTCGCCGAGCTGGAACGGGCCGAGGCCATCCTGGCCGAGGTGGATCTGGAGGGCCTCGAAGGACGCCGCGTGGATACGCTAAGCGGCGGTCAGCGTCAGCGCGTTGCCATCGCGCGCGCATTGATGCAGAACGCCGAGATAATCGTCGCCGATGAGCCGGTTTCGAATCTTGACCCCGAGCTGGCCGAGGACGCCTTGGAATTGCTCGTCGATTGCGTCGCACGGCGCGGCGTCACTCTGCTCGTCAACCTCCATCAGCCCGATCTCGCCCGGCGCTTCGCAAGCCGCATTGTGGGTCTTTCTGCGGGGCGCGTTGTTTACGACGGACCCCCCGAAGCTTTCGGGGACAAGCAGACCGAGTTTCTCTATCGCGCCGAAGCGCCGGATTTCAAGGTCATCCGCGCCGTCAAGCGTGGAGAGGCCGGCGCCGAGCCGGCTTGAGCACGAGCGACACTTGTCCCGCGCGCGCGGCCGGAATATCGATTAGCGGAGGAGCAACATGGCCAACCTCAGAAGAACATGGATGCGGCGGGCTTCGGCCCACGGCGCCTTTTGGGCGGCGACCGTCGCCCTCGCTGTGGGCTTAATCATGTTGGGCGATTTCGAGTTTGAGAATTTCAAGGGCTCCGGTTCTCGCTTCACGCGGTTCTTTACACGCATGGCTCCGCCGGATTGGAGTGTCACGCACCTGGTGCTCCGATCCACGGCCGAAACGCTGACGATCGCTTTCGTCGGCACATTGCTTGCGCTGATCGTCAGCCTTCCGCTCGGATTCCTCGCCGCCTCGAACATGACTCCGCCCTGGATCGCGCAGCCGACCAAATGGCTCCTCGGATTCATTCGATCCATTCCGCTCATCGTGGTCGCGATGATCCTGGTGACGGCCGTCGGCCTGGGGCCGCTCACCGGAACGCTGGCCATTGCGTTTCATTCGGTCGGCATGCTCGGCAAGTTCTACGCCGAGGAATTCGAGACGGCTGACCGAGGCGTCATCAACGCCGTGCGCGGCAGCGGTGCGAATTGGCTGCAAACCGTGCGATTCGGGCTCTTTCCTCAATGCGTCCCCCAGGTGCTCGCGTTCACGATCTATCGATTCGAGATGAACTTCCGCGACGCCGCCGTTCTCGGGCTGGTCGGCGCCGGCGGCATCGGGCTCTATATCCAGATGTATATCGGCGGGTTTCAATACCAAAAGGTCGCCGTGCTCCTGATCGTCATCATCGTGGTCGTCACGGCGCTCGATCAGCTTTCGTTTTGGGCGAGGCGATGGGTTCGTTGAGTACGCCCGCGCCTCTTAAATCGATTAGGGGGAAATGGAGGGGGCAAAGCATGGCAAGACGGTGACGCAAAAAGGGCCAGCCATTTAGCCAACCCCTTTGAGTCCAATGGTGGGTGATACAGGATTCGAACCTGTGACCTCTGGCATGTGAGGATTGAGGTCACTCGTTCGTAAGACATTTACTTTCAATCATCCATAAGACCGTCTCGAAATCCGTGTGCCCTCCAGTGTGCCCTAATCACCTGATCTTCGCGGCAAATTCGGTTTAGAGAGCTGCACGTCGTCAAATCAAGTGCGCCATTTCGGCCCCGGATTCAACGGGAACCTCTGTAGTCCCAGCTACTCTGGCCTCATTAATCGAACCCAGTCTCGTGAACATGTAAGCCACTCGTAATCATCTTCGCTTAGCTTCCTGTCAGCAAGTTTCATGCGAAGAGGATGCCCCAGGATTACATGCCGAAGCTCGTAGATTCGTTCCATTACTTTACCGAACGACTTCTTGCTTTGAGTCCCCATTGGCACCGATTCTACGCGTGAGCTAAAAATGTCCCAATTCGACACCACAATCTTCTTGAGATCGATGAAGTCCATGTAGGCTTCAAGTGGATCATCGGAATGCTGAGACCGGGATCGTCTTTCCTCAGCACTATCACGCACGGGTTTGGGAACAAATGATTCCCACCACCCCCGCGGGTCACACTCCTTGAGCTCTCTAATTATCATCTCCACCAGATTCAGCTCTATCGATTCGACCAGATCACGCGGATCCTCATAATTGCGCTTCGCTTCGTGAGTCATGTAGTCGAGAAGGTTGTTGGCAAACTGCATATTTTTTTCTATGCCCGGAAATTCGTGGCCAAACGGACCAACATGCTCATCAGCGAGAACGGAGAAGGGCATGGCGATTATGGAAAGGCCTCCTCGTGTTTCAGCGCCTACTGCCAGCGACACTTCGCCGTCTAATACATTTGGGTCGTTAACGAAGAGATCCGACCTCTTGTCGACTAGTTCAACTGCATGTTCCGCATATAGAATGCGACGGCCTTTTTGTATATCATATCTGATAAGATATGGGTTAACCATCGTTACGCATTCAACATCTCGCAACAAATGAGGATGAAAGTTCATATCGCCTTTGTGAATTCTTACTATTCCCGGATGATCGACTTCGCCGACGTGACTGGCAGCCATTACTATCTTGATACTTGGAAACGACAATCCGTAAGAACCGAACAAATCACCCAGTGGTTCCAAGTCGTCCGGTTTTACTAGAACCAGACAAGGAGCCCCACCGGATATTCTCT
>JAJFLK010000391.1 GCA_021772735.1 Candidatus Sumerlaeota bacterium
CGCTGATGCGAAGGGCGTCTTGGGCGGCGTGGAATACCTGCAAGACGTGGCCCTGGGCAATGCGCCGGACATGGGCAAGCGGATCGTCGTGATCGGCGGCGGGAACGTCGCATACGACATTGGCCGCACTGTGATGCGTCAGATCTCGATGGATGCGGCGCGCACCGCGAAGCGCACCGAAGGCGTCGGGGACGTTCACCTGTGTTCGCTCGAATCGCTCGAAGAGATGCCCGCTGAGGACATCGAAATCATCGAGGGCGAAGAGGAAGGGATCATCCGGCGCAACAGCGTGGGACCCAAAGAGATTCTCGTCGACGACGAGGGTCGCGTGACCGGGGTGCTGTTTCAGAAGTGCCTGCGCGTCTTCGACGCGGACCACCGGTTTTCTCCCCTCTACGATGAGAACGATACGTTCGAGATCCCATGCGATCGGGTTTTGGTTGCTGCCGGTCAGTCCTTCGATCTTTCATTCGTCGATGCCATGCGAGATGGCGTCAAGCTCTTGCCGAACGGCGCGATCAGCTGCATCCCCGAGACGGGCGCGACCGACGCATCGGATATTTTCGTCGCCGGAGACCTGGCTCACGGGCCCAAGCTGCTCATCCACGCGGTGGCTTCGGGCAAGGCCGTCGCCCGGGCTATCTATGAAAAGCTTACAGGCCGGGCCATCACCAGCAATGTCGTGGAACTGCACTTCCCGCAGGCCGAGTATGCCCGCGAGCGCGATTACGAAAAGATCGAGCGCCAGGCGCCGGCGAACTTGAGCGTTACCGAACGGCTTGCAGCGCAGGATCGCGTGGTCGAGCTTGGATTCACTCCCGAGCAGGCACGATGCGAGGCAGGCCGCTGCCTGAACTGCGGCGTGAATACGATTTTTGATGGTGAACGGTGCATTCTGTGCGGAGGATGCGCTGATGTCTGCCCGGAGCTTTGCCTGAAGATCGTGCCGCTTGAGGCGTTGGAAGATTTCTCGATTTCCCACGAGGAATTTCGAGGCGCAGTGAACGGTTATTCGCCCGGTGAGGCCTCGGCGATCATCAAGGACGAAACCATCTGCATTCGCTGCGCCCTTTGCGCGGATCGTTGCCCCACCGGGGCGATCACAATGGAATCGTTTCAGTTTCAGGAGAACCTGCTATGCCTGGTCGATTAGAGCCCGAGCCCATAGGGCGCCGTGATTTCCTCGGTCTTGCCGGATGGTGGAGCGCCGGGATTGCGATCGTCGGGTCGCTGCTCGGCATGGCGCGCCTGCCCAAGCCGCGAGTGCTGGATGAAGTTTCCGCGCGGTTCCGCCTGGGGGCGCCTTCGGATTTCCCTCCGGGCACCGACACCGAAATCGCGGGGCGCAATGTCCGCATCGTCTCGAATCAAGAGGGCATCCGGGCGATGTCGCTCATTTGCACGCACTTGGGTTGCATCGTCGGGCGCGAGGCGGACGGCGGTTTTTCCTGCCCGTGCCACGGATCGAAATTCGACCCCGAGGGCGAGCCGACCGCCGGGCCGGCCCCGAGGGCATTGACGTGGCTGGCGGTCTCGCAGTCGGCCGATGGGACGCTGATCGTCGACAAGGATACGGAAGTGAGCGCGGAAGAAGTTTATCACGTGTAGCCGTGCCGGCACGCACGGCTCGTTGATTGGAATAGATCGGAACGGATTGAACATGGAGTCAGGCCTAAACAGATTGTGGACGAACGTCAAGGCGTTGCCACGCAACGTCCGCGATTCGGTGATGCGCCACGGAGCGCCGACTTCGGATCGCGCGCGATCCCAGGCCGTTTTCGGTAATTTCTTTCTCCACATTCATTCGGTCCGAGTCCATCCGCGCTCGCTCAAGCTGACGACCACCTGGGCCCTGGGCGTTTCGCTCGTCTCGCAGTTCGTCATCCTGACCGTCACCGGCGTTCTGTTGATGGTCTATTACAACCCCTCGGTCGAGCTTGCATACGATTCGATCAAGGACTTTCAATACGTCGTCCCGACCGGCCGGTTTATCCGAAATATCCATCGCTGGATCGCGCACATGATGGTGGCGACGATGATCCTGCACATGGCGCGGGTTTTCTATACGGCTTCATATAAAGCGCCCCGGGAATTCAACTGGGTGCTCGGGATGTTCCTGTTCGTCCTGGGCCTGGCATTTTCATTCACCGGATACCTGTTGCCGTGGGATCAACTGGCATTCTGGGCCATCACGATCGGCGCGAACATCGCCGCATCGCCGAACGAACTGGCCGCCGCTCTGGACCTGCCCAAGGCCTTCTACATCGGCGATATCCAGAAGGAAATTCTTCTTGGCGCGGGCAGCGTCGGTCAGGGCGCGTTGACGCGTTTCTATCTTTTGCACGTCATGGTCCTGCCGATCATCTTCGTCGCGGGCCTCGCGGTTCACATATGGAGGATCAGGAAAGACGGCGGACTGGCCCACCCTGGAGGCAACCGGACCGCCGCCGGCAAAGGCGTGGGGACCTCCGACGCGCGTCCGCTCACGCCTGCCGAGCAACCGAAGAAGACTTACGGGCTGATGGCCGTCGTCGCAGGGACATCGCCCCACACAGGCAAGGATCTGGACGAAACGGTTTCGGCATGGCCGTCGCTTCTGAGGGCCGAGCTGGCCGTCTTCATGGCGACGATGTTGATCGCTGTGGCGCTCGGGCTGATCGCCGATGCGCCGCTTCGCGAAATCGCCAATCCGATGGTCCCGGAAAACCCTGCCAAAGCGCCCTGGTACTTCCTCGGGCTGCAAGAGATGGTTTCTTATTCGGCCTTCGTCGGCGGGATTCTCATCCCGGCCGTCGTCGTCATCGGTCTGGGGCTTATCCCATACCTTGACCGCGAGCCCGAACCCTCGGGCGTCTGGTTCAGCGGACCCCGCGGACGGCGCATCATGGGCTGGACGGTCGTCTTCGCGACGATCACCGCCGTGCTTTCGGTGGCGATTCCCGTCAAATTCGGCTGGCTTCGCAATTGGTATCCGGATATCTCGCAGCTCGTGATCATCGTTTTCAATCCGGGGAGCCTGCTGACTGCGGCATACGCGCTGTGGTCGCTCGTTGTCATCATGCGCACGCGATCGACCCGGCTCGGAGCGATCGCGTTGTTTACATGTTTTCTGGTCGGGTTTTTGATTTTGACGTATGTCGGGACGTATTTGCGCGGTCCGAACTGGGATTTTTACTGGAGCCAGGCCGATTGGCCGGTTCACTAGATTGAGGCGGGCTGAGGCCGGCCCGGGGGCAACCCAAAACGCGGGATAGAGAAAGAGCGAATGAACGAATCAGAAAAAGATCCTGGCGCGCGCCGAGTCAAGCTCGCGCTGCTGATTGTCAGCCTCGCGACGCTGTTTCTTCTGGGCGTTTCGGCCTGGCGCGAGAATTTCTTCCCCGAGTGGCGTCAACACCGCCTCGAATACGCCAACATTCTGGAGCAGGCCGCGACCGACGAGAGGAGCCTCGCCATCGCGCGCCAGTTCGAGATTGGCATCGACCAGATCGTCATCCCCGCGCTCGGCGCGACCGAGCGGTGCATCACATGCCACACGGGCCTTGAAGACCCTCGAATGGGCGGTGAGCGTCAGCCGTTTCGAACTCACCCCGCGTCGCTTCTCACCGATCATCCGGTCGAGCAATTCGGTTGCACCGTGTGCCATCAAGGTCAGGGGCGCGCGACCGAATCCGAAGATGCACACGGCCGGGTGGCGAACTGGACTCGGCCGATGTTCACGAAAGACTTCGCGTATTCCGCCTGTACGCAGTGCCATGAATCCGAGGCTCTGTCTGATCGGATGGCCGCGCAGGCGATGGCTGAGCGCGAGCCTCGCGGGCCAGGCGCGGAGCTGATGGAGCGCGGCAGGCATCTTTTTGATTCTGCGGGGTGCCTGGGTTGCCACGTCCGAAACGGGACCGGCGGAAAGCTGGGGCCGGACGTCAGCTTCGTCGGCGATAAGGAACGTCACGATTTCGATTTTTCGCACTTCGGCAAGAATGAGCCGCGCGAGGTTACGCATTGGCTGAAAAGGCACTTCCTCGAACCTGCCGAGATCAGCCCCGGCACGGTCATGCCGGATTTGAAATTGAGCGACGAGGACGCCAGCGCGTTGACCGCGTATGTGCTGACGTTCCGGCGCCGCGATGTGCCCAAGGCATACCTCGCCGCGCCCGCCGCAGGGCGGCCCGCCAAGGCCGAGCTGACCGGCGAGCAGATTTACATGCAGATGTGTTCGGCATGCCACGGCGTCGATGGGCGCGAAAGCGATGTGCCCGGCATTCGGACGCCCGCGCTCAATAATCCCGATTTCCTCGCCGTGGCCACCGATGATTATCTGCGCCACATCGTCGAGAACGGCCGCAGCGGCACCGCGATGCCCGCGTGGGGCGGCAATGCAAAGTCGCTGACGCGCGGCGAGATCGACCGCGTCGTCGCGCATGTGCGCGGCTGGGAACACGAACCTCCGGACCTGGGGCGAATCAGCTCCCGGGCTGGGGATCGCGCGATGGGCCAGGCCTATTACCTCGGCATGTGCGCGAACTGCCACGGGCTCGAAGGCGAGGGTGGTCTCGGCAACGCGCTGAATTCGCCAAGCTTTCTGGGGATCGCGTCGGATCGATTCCTTGCTGAGACGATCGTCGGCGGGCGACCCGGGACGGCCATGGCCTCATGGAAGCATCTTCCCGCTCAGGCCGTCAGCGATCTGCTGGCTTACGTTCGGAGCTGGGAATCGCCCGCGCCGACGCTTGCCGAGGTGAGCAGCGTTTTAGAGGCCGGTCCGAGTCCCGAACTGATCGAGACCGGCCGCGTGCTGTTCCGGGGCAACTGCGCGACGTGTCATGGTTCGGCGGGCGAGGGGGGGATCGGACCTCGGCTGGTGAGCTCGGGAATCGGCCCCGCCGTCGAGGATCGTTTCCTTTTTACATCCATTACGGGAGGGAGGCCGACGACGGCCATGCCCGCGTGGAGACATCTTTCCGCAGACCAGATAGCCGCGCTGATTGCATTCATCCGTGCTGAGACCGACGCCCCCCAGCTCGAACTGAGCGATCCACCCGGCGGCGGGGATTACGATCTGGGCGCGGTGCAATACAAGACCTCGTGCTCGCAATGCCACGGAGAGAATGGTGAGGGTGGTATCGGTCCACAACTGGCCAATCCCGCGTTCCTTCGGGCTGTGTCGGATCGGACGCTTTTCTACTGGATTTCACACGGGCGAACCGGCACGGCGATGAAAGGCTTCGCGCCCGAAGAGCAGGGGCCGACCACGCTGACCCCGGCACACATTGCCGACGTGATCGCGCATCTGCGCCGGCTCGGCAATCGCACCGACCCCGACATCAAACGCACTGGCGAAGGCGATGCCGTCCTGGGGGGACAGCTCTACGCGACGAACTGCGCATCGTGCCACGGGGCCGATGGCGAGGGCGCTTCGGGCCCGCAACTGCACAACGAGACTTTCCTGCGTTCGGCCTCGGATGGATTCCTTGCCGCGACGATCGCGCTGGGCCGCACCGGAACGGCGATGCAGTCGATGATCCACGGCCAGGAAGGCCTGGGTCAGATCCAGCCCGAGCGCGTCCGCGACGTCGTCGCTTACCTGCGCACATGGGACGTTGAAGAGCCGTGGACGAAGCCGCGTGCCATAGCGGAGATGAGCCGTCGCGCGATCGATTCGGGCGAGCGCAAGTATGCGAAATATTGCTCGGGTTGCCACGGAACGAACGGCCGGGGCGTGGCCGACGGCGCGGATTTCTTTGCGCCCTCCCTGAACAATCCAGAATTTCTCGACGCCAGCTCGGACGGATTCTTGCAGGCGACCATCGCCCGGGGCCGAAGCAATACGCCCATGCGTCCGTTCGGCATCGCCACCGGCGGGATCGCGCCTCTGAGTGGCGGCGAGATCAGCGATATTGTATCTTTCATTCGAACCTGGAACGAGGTTCATACTTCCGAGGGAGACTGACGAACATGAAGAAGCAAACCAAGCCCATTATGGCGCGGCGCGATTTTATGAAATGGTCCGGTTGCGTGGCCGCTGCGGCGAGCACGTTCCCGGAGTTTCCCGGGGAGTTTGCGCATGCCGATTCCCTGGTCCAGGCCGGCGCGGGGCCCGGCGCGCGGCGCACGATGCAGGCCGCATGCCCATATTGCGGCGTCGGCTGCGGCACTCTTATTTCGGTCGAGGGCGACCGCATCGTCGGGATCATCCCCGATAAACGCCACCCGACCAATAAGGGTCTCCAGTGCATCAAAGGCCTCTCCGCGCACGAGCCGATCTATAAGGACCGTCTGACTCGCGCGCTGGTGCGCAAGGATATGACGGACCCGCTGACCGGCCACATCTCGGCCACGAAGGGTCGCTTCGACGCGGACGTCTTCCACGAAGTGCCCTATGACGAAGCCGAGGAGATCGTCGCCGATAAGATGGCGGCCGTGATCAAGAAGTTCGGTGGCAACTCGGTGGGCCTGAGCGGCTCGGGTCAGCTTACGATGGAGACGCAGTGGATCGAGAACCTGCTGATGAAGGGCGTTATCGGCTCGAACTCGATCGAGGCGAACGCGCGGATGTGCATGACCTCGGCTGTGACCGGATATTTCGCTTCCTATGGTTCGGACGCGCCGCCGACCAGCTATGAGGATATCGAAGACGCGGACATGATCGGTTTCTGGGGCCACAACGCGCGCGAGGCGCACCCGGTTTTGTTCTGGCGAGTTGCAGATCACAAGAAGGCCAACGACATCCCGACTGTCGTCTCTGATCCGCGCGATACCGGAACGGCTCAGGGCCTGGCGAACATCAACCCACGCAATTCGTACCACCTGGCGACGCTCAACGGTGACATCTCGTATCTGAACGCGATCGCATACGTGATCATGGCCAAGCATCCCGATGCGATCATGCCCGAGAGCTGGCTTGAGAAAAACACGACGGGCTGGCGCGAATACATCGAGGGCATTAAGGCGCGCTACTCGCCGCAGCAGGTCATCGAGCGCAACCGGCTGCTCGATCGCCGACGCGTCACGGTCGAGCAGATCGAGGCCGTCGCCGCACACTGGGCCGAGGCTTCGATCAAGGGCAGGCGCAACGGCAAGGGCGGCGTGCTGACGTATTGGGGCATCGGATACAATCAGATGCTTCACGGCCAGCACAACACGATCTCGATCATCAATTTGCATCTGCTCACCGGCAATGTCGGGAGGCGCGGCTGCGGGACGCATTCGCAGACCGGCCAGCCCAACGCGATGAGCGAACGTCTGATGGGCGGCCTGACCGGACGGCTGCCGTTCAATCAGCCGATGAAGAACGAGGAATGGCGAAATTGGATTGCGGACCGCTGGAGGATCGACCGCGAGCGCTTGCGTCAGACCTCGCTCCTTAAGAACCCCATGGCTATCGGCATGATGGAGCGCGCCCTGGACGACGATCTGAAGGCCATGTTCTGGATGTATACGACGCACATCCATCTACCGGACGTGACCAATCTCGTGCGGCCCGCGCTGAGGAAGATGTTCTGCGTTGTTCAGGATATCTATCGCCACGCGCCGAACCTGCTTTATGGCGATGTGATCTTCCCGGCGTTGACCTGGGGCGAATGGACCGGCGGGACGTACATCCAATCCGAGCGGCGCGTTTACGTCTGCGACGGCGTCTCAGCCGGACGCGATGAGTTCGATAACATTCTGACCGAGGTCGTGCCCGATCTGGACCTGGCGATCGACAAGTGCAAATCGATCGGCAAACGGCTCGGGCTCGATGTGGACAAGATCATCCCATACAAGAAAACGCTGGAGAACAAATACGGCCAGAAGTTCTACGACCCCGAGGAGGTTTTCGAGGACATCGTCATCGCCTCGAAGGGTTCGGACGCCGATCTGACCGGCATGCTCGAAGTGCGCGAGCGCGACGGCATCGGCCTCTACGATCAATTGCGTCAGCTTCGAGGCATCCAATGGCCGGCGGCAACGGCCGATATCGCGGCTAAAGGCGGCACGCCCCGGCGATATATGGGCCAGGAGGGCTGGAGCGATCAGCCGTATGAGAACTTTCGTCATGCGGACGGCAAGGCGCATATCAAGCTCTGCGAGCAGGATTACGGCAAGGACAACGTGAACCTCAAAGAGGTCGCCGCCGAGCTGAGCCAATACGGCGCGAAGCCGGGCGAGGGCCCCTGGCTTTACAAGAATCAGGATGTCCTTAAGCGAGCCCGTGATCTCGCGCTCACGCCCGAGTTGCCCGATCTGGAATTCTATGAGGATCAGAGCAAGACCCTGCTGGACGCGGCGAGCGAGAACAAGTTCCCGCTCTGGCTGGGTCTCGGGATCATCTATGAGCACTTCCACACGGCCAAGACCATCCGAGGCGCGACGACGCGCAAGCTTGTCCCCGAGCAATTGGTCGAGGTCAACGAGAAGGACGCCGAGCGGTGGGGGCTGGAAGATGGCGAGCGCGTTCGCATCGTCACACGGCGCCAGAGTTACGAAGCGCGCGTTTCGGTCGGGCAGAATTCGATCGTGCGCCCCGCGCGCAACATCGTTCCCGAGGGTTATATCTTCAGCCCGTGGAACCTGTCGGTCGCAGACTCCGCCGATCCCAAGCACAACAAATGGCTCGTCAATGCCGTGAGCCATCGCGCGTGGGATCCGGTCTCCGGCCAGTGTGATTACAAAAAGCTGGCCGCGCGGATCGAACGCGTCTAGGTCAATCGGGCCGGAGGGCCTCCAGCGTGTCAAAGGGGATAAAGCGGCGGGAATTTTTCGGACGTATCTTTGCCGCCGGGCTTTCGCTGGCGGGCGTGCTCGGGGTGGGCCGGTGGATGGGCGGCGCGGCTGCGGGCGAGCGCGTGCCGGTGATCCGTCCGCCCGGAGCCTTGCCCGAGACCGATTTCCTCGCCGCGTGCATTCGCTGTTCGCGGTGCATCGACGCCTGCCCGAACCAGTGCATCACCGCGTTTACGGAAACTTCGGGGCTCGAGCACGGGCTCGCGCCGGGGCGCGGTCAGCGCAATACGCCTGCGATTTTCCCCCGGCGGCAGGCCTGCGTTCTTTGCCAGGGCGCGCCGGGCGATGTGTTGCTCTGCACGGCCGCCTGCCCGACCGGCGCCCTCGTGCCCATCGCCAAGACCGTCGATTCGATCCTCGAAAACGTCAAGATCGGCATCGCCGTGGTTGACGAGAATATTTGCTATTCCTTCCAGGGCGGGGCCTGCGGGGTGTGCGTTCGCGCGTGCCCGTTCGAGGATAAAGCCCTGCGGGCAGGGATGTGGGAGAAGCCGATCGTGGATGAAGAATTCTGCGTCGGCTGCGGCCTCTGCGAGCGCGCCTGCGTTCGATATCCTCAGGCGATTCGCGTGGAACTGCTTGAGGTTTGACGAGCCAAAAGGACCGAACAAACACGATGAAGCTCAAGAACTCCGTATGAAGAACAAATCTCCCAGTTCTCGCGCGCCGCACAAATTGCAGATCGCCCGTCGCACGGTTCAGATTTTGGCGCTCGTTGTCGCGCTGACGATTCCCATCGTTTCTCGATACGCTAATTACATCTCGGCCCGCGAGCTGGATAAGAATCTCGCGCGCTTCGAGGGCACCGCGCAGGGCCGCGCGCTCGCTCTGCTCGATACGACATTCCGAGCCATGCCCGACGGTGAGACCGAGCGCGTTGGCCGGATCATCCGGAACCGCGATGTGATTCTGGCGCGGACGCAGGGCTTTGGCGGCGGGCCGTGGTCGGGTCAGATCGCGGGGGTGTCGATGACCGATCCCCTGGCGGCGGCCGAGGCCATCGTCGCCCATAAGCGTTTGCCCTGGGTTCTCGTGGTCAGCCTGGTCGTTCCGATTCTCGGCACGCTGCTCCTGGGCCGCGTGTTTTGCTCGTGGATTTGCCCGATGGGATTTCTGTTCGACCTCGGCGACAAGCTGCGCTCGCTTGCCGGCCTGCTCGAATTGCGTCCGCTGAATATCCGTTTCCCGCGCTGGACGATGTATGCGTTGCTTGGCGCGGGGCTCGGGCTTGCGTTCCTGAGCGCCGAGCCTGTGCTCAGTTACGTCTATCCTCCGGCCATGTTTACGCGCGAGGCCCATGGGTTCGTGTTCGCGAACTTCGATCGGGCCGAAGAGGGGAGCCTCGGTCTGAACTTCGGGGGTCTGACTTCGATCAGCATCATCCTCGGTGGTATCATGCTTTTCGAAGCTGCGATCTCGCGGCGGTGGTGGTGCCGATACGTCTGCCCCGGGGGGGCTTTGTATTCACTGATCGGCGCGGCCCGGCCGGTCCGGGTTCGGCTTGTCGAGGATCGATGCACGAAATGCGCGCTCTGCGTCCCGGTCTGCCCGATGGGGCTGAACCCGATGCACAACGAGATGGGGATGGCGTGCGACTGTTGCGGCGTGTGAATCTCGCACTGCAACGACGACGCGCTGAAGATCACGCTGAGGCCCGTCGTGGCCGCGGCGTCGGCCGCGTCGCCTGCGTCGGCCACCGTCCGAAGGACAGCCGGCGAGGCCGCCGGGGAACAGGGTTAGGGAAGGGCTGAGAGGTGAAAATGATGAACGTAACGAGGGTGCTGATGGCGATGGGGGAAACGGTGCAATCGAGGCTATTGAACGTGTGGGAAAAATCGGCCCGCGATGCGATTCGCGGCGTTACTCGCCATCGCGTGGCCGCCGACCGATCCGTTGCCAATCTCCTCGTCGCCGCCGCATTTGTTTT
>JAJFLK010000392.1 GCA_021772735.1 Candidatus Sumerlaeota bacterium
GCATCGGTTCGATCGTGGACAAAGAGGCGCTCGGAAAGGCCGGTATTACGGCGACGGGTTTTTCAACCGAGCTAAACAGTCGTCTTGCCAATTCGTCCTCGGGCAGCGGGACTTACCTCTACATGGCGCCCGAGATTCATGCTGGCCGGCCGCCATCGATGCAGTCCGATATTTTCTCGCTCGGCGTTCTTCTGTATCAGGCCGTTATTGCCGATTTCTCGCGGCCGCTCGCGCAGGGATGGGAGGAAAACGTCGAGGATTCCCTGCTCCGCGACGACATCGCTTCGTGCATTCAGGGCGAACCGCAGCGTCGTATCTCGGACGGCGCGAGGCTGGCAGCTGGATTGCGCGAGCTGGATTCGAGACGAAAGCTCCAGGCCGAGGAAGATCAAAAGCTCAAGGATCTGGCCCGGGCGCGTCAACGACGGCGAACCTTCGTGTGGGCTTCGGCCGTCGGAATTTCGCTGATGCTCGTGGCCACTGTCTTCGCAATCAGGGAGAACCGAAGGGCGCAATTTCAGACCGATCTTGCGACGCAGGCCGAGCAGGCGAAGATCGAAGCGACCGATGCCAGGGAACGCTCCCAGCTCTACTTCGAGAAGGCTCAGGCCGCCGTCGACGATCTCTTCGAGGGTATCAGCCAGAACAAGCGGCTCAACACGCCCGGTTTCCATCAAGTTCGCAAAGAGCTCATCACTTCGGCCTTGGATTACTACAGAGATTTTTCGGGTCTGGAAATTGATGATGACGCCATCCGGGCGGGGCTCTCCGCCGCGTGCATCCATGCCTCGGAGATCGCCAATTCGGTCGGCATGAGCGAAGAGGCCATCGCGCTCCTCGACGAGGGGATGATCCTGGCTCGGCAGTTGATGGATTCGGGATACCCCGTCGCCGAAATCCCCGCGTTTCGCGACGGCCTTTTCAAGGGCCCCCAGTTCTACACCACGTCCACCGTTCCTCATTACGGCGGGCGCACATTTGAGGTGCTCCAAGGGTATCGGGATCTCATGACGCAACTTCGTGAGGCCAACCCAGATGTGCCGGGCTTCCTGAACGATCAGGCCGGCGGCGATTTCTATCTTGCAATCGTTCAGGGCCAAAGGCGCCAACGCAACGATGCCGAAGCAAGCATTGTGCGCTCGCTTGCGGGCTGGGAAGAACTGCGGCGCATCGCCCCGGACAATCGTGAATATCTGCTTCGGCAATCGACCACGCATCTCGTGCACGCTCAAAACCAGGTCGCCAATTCTGAATCGCTGCAAGCCCTGCGTTCGCTGCAGTCCGGCCTCAAAGGGCTCGAAGAGCTTGCCGCGCTGGACCCTGAGAACCTGATGTACAAGTGGAACATCGCGCACTCGCGCGGAACTTTCGCGATGGCGGTGGGTGACCATAAGGCCGCCGCCGAACATTTTTCGTCGTTGATTGGTATCGATCCAAACGCGGCCTGGCCTCATGAGGCCCGCGGCGATGCGCACTTCAAGATCAAGAACTATGCGGCGGCGCTCGAAGATTATTCCAAAGTCATCGAATTTCTGCGCGGTGTCGAGGGGGACTCGAAGTTGAACGATCGGTACAACGATCGTGCTCGGGTATTCCTCGCATTGGGCGATCACGCCAAGGCCTCCGAGGACTACCAGGAAGCCCTTGCTTTGGAACCCGACAACCGAACGGCACTTCGAGGCCTGGCCTTCACATACACCGCAGTCGGAGAGCACGCAAAAGCGAGGGATATGCACGAGAGATACATCGGGCTAACGCCCGATGACGCCAATTCTCTCAATGAGCTCGCGTGGTACCTTCTGACCTGCCCGGATGAATCAGTCCACGACTATGAGCGCGCACGAGAGCTCGCAAAAAAGGGGATCGAACTCAAGCCGGACAATGCCGCCATCTGGAATACATACGGCATTGCGCTTTATCGGACCGGCGCTTTTGAAGAGGTCGAGCCGGCGCTCGCTGAATCGATGCGGCTGCAAACCCGAAACGCCTGGGATCTCGTCTTTATAGCGATGGCCCGATTCAAACTCGGGGATCGCGAGGAAGCCGTGAATCTATTTGAGGAAGCCCGCGAGCTTTCCGCCGAACACATCCAGAGCGACGATATGCTTCGCGGGTTCATGAATGAAGCCGCCGAGTTGCTGGGGCTCGCCGAGATTCGGTCGGACGGATAAGCATCATCGCGACCTGCCCGGGCTTCATAATTCCCGCCGGATCTGAATGTATAGGCATAATAAGAAGAGCGCCCCCTGGTGGAGGCTCTCACACAAGCGATTGGATGGACCGATGCATCGCGATCAATCGCCATCCTCGTCGTCATCATCATCTTCATCGTCATCCTCTTCGTCATCGTCATCTTCGATGTCTCCCGAGGCGAAGATACGTATCTCCCGTTCGCGTCCGTTGATGCGCAATTCTACTTCGTAGTAATGAAGCTCGACCGCTTCGATCTCGTTGAAGTCGGCTCCGGGATAATTCTTGTTCAGCTCCCGCTGAACGGCCTCGGGCAACGCATCGAACGAGACTTCCTCTTCGCGCTCGACGAGAACTCCGTCCGCAGTGAATTTGAAGCTGATCTCTTTTCCGTCTCGTTCGGTCTCCACCTCATACCAGCGGACGCCCTCTTCGACTTCCGTCTCGGCTTCGTAGTCTCCGGAACTCCCCAGGATTTCCTCAGCGGCGGTGCGGACAGCCTCCGGGAGCTCGGAGTAGGGGATCTCATGCTCCCGTTCCTCCACCGTCCACTGATTCTGCGCATAGGCGATCGCGAACACGCCTAGCGTGAGTGTAAACGCTCCGGCCATATAGATTCGGCGTGCTTTCATCGAGAATTCCTCCATTAGTTTCGTTGGCGCAACTGGTGCGCTACTCTGGACTCGGCGGCTCCTTCAGGCAATTTTACCGACCACGCCATAATCCATGATTTTCCATGACAAGAACATGATGAAATTCGACAAAAGTCGTTTAGAAGTGGGCCAGATAGGGAGCTGGCACGGGCTGGGTCATGGGTGGACTATCTCACGAGAGTGGTAGATAGGGGAGCTGGTCGCATTTG
>JAJFLK010000393.1 GCA_021772735.1 Candidatus Sumerlaeota bacterium
AGTTCGTTTATTCGAGCGAAGACCATCTGATGCATCACGACATAGAACCCATGCCCAACGGCAACGTTCTGGTCATCGCGTGGGAGCGCAAGAGCATCGCCGAAGCGATCGGGGCCGGTCGCGATCCCGAACTGGTCGGAAAAGCAGGCCTGTGGCCTCTCCACCTCATTGAGGTGTCTCCGGTGCGGCCCAGGGGCGGAAAAATAGTTTGGGAGTGGCGCGTCTGGGACCACCTGATTCAAGACTTTGACGAGAACAAATCCAACTATGGTGACGTGGCGACGCACCCCGAGAGGGTCGAGATCAATCCGCCGGGGCTCTGGGAGTATCGCATTCCGGAGGCCGAGCTCAAAGAGTTGGAAGCTCTCGGCTACCTCGGCGGAGGGCCTAAGAAGTCCAAGAGTGATGAGCGCGACACGGGTAGGGCGCTGACGGCGGATTGGCTGCATACGAACGCAATCGATTACAATGCAGATCTCGACCAGATCGCAGTGAGCACGCTGGGGAACAACGAGATATGGATCATCGATCACAGCACGACGACCGAGGAGGCACGCGGCCACCGCGGCGGACGCTCGGGAAAAGGGGGCGACCTGTTGTATCGATGGGGCAATCCAATGGCATACCGAGTCGGCGAGGAAAGCGACCAGAAATTGTTTGCTCAACACGACGTGCACTGGATTCCAAATGGACATCCGGGCGCCGGGAATTTGTTGATCTTCAATAATGGTCGAGCGCGGGCCGATGGCAACTACTCAAGTGTCGTCGAAATTGCCGCGCCGGTCGGAGCCGACTCGGGCTATGAGCGGCGAGCGGGAGCGCCGTTCGGACCCGTCGAGCCTGTATGGGAGTACTTCGCGGCCAAGAAGAAGGATTTCTACTCGATGTTCATTTCCGGATCGCAGCGTCTGCCCAACGGGAATACCCTGGTTTGCCACGGCGCAAAGGGAACCTTCTTCGAAGTGACAGCAGGCGGAGAAGGGGTTTGGCGCTTCGTCAGCCCGGTCATCGGCCCCAAAGGTTCGAGCCACGCCAGTGAGAGACGAACGCCGAGCAACATCGTCTATCGAGTCCATCGCTATTCCCCCGATCATCCTGCGTTCGAGGGGAAGGATCTGACTCCCGGCCTGCCGATAGGCGAATACCTGAAGCTGCATCCTCAGAAGATGCCGTTCACGCTCGAAGACTTCGCGGGGAAACAGTGAGCCGTCATGTTTACCAGGACGGAAAAGTCGCGCTTGTGATGGGCAGTAACAGGGGAGTCGGCCCCCATTCGCAAGCCTCCCACCCCTGGGCCGCATGATCACGGGGCGGCGAGTCCTGATGTACCTTCCGCCGCCCTTGTCGCGAGCGCCACGAGCAGGGGCTACACGCGTAATTGATTGAACAAAAAGGCGATGGGAGTGGCGGGAGCGCAAGGGAATCGAACCCTCCCAAGACCCGGCGAAGGGCCTCGCACTGGATTTGAAGTCCAGGGTGCTCACCAGAGACACAAGCGCTCCCACTCGTTGAGCGGACCGACCTTGGCACACGCGGTTCGTGAAGTCATCTGAGAGATCGTCTGCGCAGGCTTATTCATGATGCAGCGCGAGGATCGGATCGAGGCGTGCCGCGCGGCGCGCGGGGTAGATTCCGAAGAACACGCCGACGACGACGCACACGGTCAGCGCGATGAGGACCGAACCCGGCGTCACGGTCGCTTGGAAGACAAACCCATCTCCGCTTTCACTGTTGCGGCTCAGGTGCGCTGCAATCCGATTCGCCGCAGCCGCCGCGCCATACCCCGAGGCCACCCCCATCATCCCGCCGATCATGGTAATCATGATCGATTCGATCAGGAACATGATCATGATGTCGCTGCGCTTCGCGCCGAGCGCTTTGCGCAGTCCGATCTCGCGCGTTCGTTCGGTCACGGTGACCAGCATGATGTTCATGATTCCAATACCGCCGACCAGGAGCGAGATCCCTCCGATGCCGGCCGCAGCTTGTCCACCCCTTCGCCGATGACCTCGACCTTCACGTCGAACGAGACGACGCTGGTCACCGCGATCCCAACCGGTGCGATGTGAAAAACCTTGCCCGAGAAAGTTTTGTCCGGATATGCATCGGCCTTAATGATGGCTTCCTGGCCGAGCCGAATCCCGCCGATGTCCGTTTCGTCCACCGCCGTCAGGACATAGAGCCGGGTCAAATCCGAGAGGACTAGAAGCTGCGTGCCTCCGCCGACGTTGGCAAGCGCCGAAGAGATGACCATTCCCGGCTCGACGTGCTTGGCCGTGATGATGCCGTCCATCGAGGCTCGGACTTCGGTCTCATCAAGGCGTTCCTGCGCTTCCTCGAGCTCGATCTGTGCGTCCGATACTTCGACTTCGGCCAAGGCGACATCCTGCACGCGCGATTCGATCACGTGCTCCAGGCTCTGGGTTTCAATTATCCCGGCGCGCGCGCGCGTCAGTCCCGTTTCCGCGTCCTGAAGCGCCGTGCGCTCGACCTCGAATTCCTGCTCGGAGATCAATCCCTCTTCGAACAGCTTGGTCTGGCGCTCGAAGCGCGCCGCGAGCTCGGCCAGGCGAGTCTTGCCAAGCTTCAAAGCACTCTCGGCATTTGTCTGGGAAGTCTGGTGCGTCGAGCGCGAAAGCTCCAATTCGCTTCTGGCTTTGTCGCGGCTGGCCCGCGCGGACGAGAATTGGTTCTGCTTTTTTCTTACGTTGCGCTCTTCGTCGTCCGGATCGAGGCGGATCAGCAGATCGCCCGTTTTGACCACGTCGCCAAGATCGAACGGCATCTCGACGATCTCGCCGCTGGCCTTCGACGTGACCTCGACCTCCAGGTCCGGAATGACGCGGCCGGTCGCCGAGACGGAGACGAGAAAATCTCCGCTCTGGACGATCACCGAACGGCGTTCTTCGTCCTCACCCTTTTCGCCCTTGCCGGTGACCTTTGATGCGATCTTGCCGCAGCCCGATAAAAGCAAGAGCCCACTAAAGGCGATCCCGGCGAGCACTGATCGCCTGTTGATCCGCATCGGGTTCGGACCCGGACTCCCGCTCCGGCGCGGACGTTTCAATACGATCTGACCCATCGGTCCCCCCCCTCGGTGCATAGCCTCCTCCATGAGATAGGACCGGCAGCCCCATCGTCAAGGCTCGTCCGGGTAATTAGCCGGGCCGGCTAAGTGAGGGCGAAATTGATGTCCCGGATTCGGCTTCAAGGATTTCCTCATCATCGCCCAGACCCGGGACGATACGTATCCATGAGAGACGGAACGATCTGGCCAAAGATCGCCTAATACCCGACACCGGTGGAGATGACGATGACGATTTCGGCAATCACGACGACTCAATTCACATCGATCACGATACTGAATTTAACCTCGACGACGACCTTGAGCGGCGCGACCGGCGGCGCTGCTGAAGGCACCGTGGCGGCTGGCGAGGGGTCCACGGCCGTGGTCGGACCGGTGGCCCCGAGTGCCGAGGTTGATGACATCGAGGGTTTCGACGACCGCGATGATATCAGTGAAACTGAAAACGACGACGATGACCACGACCACAAACACAAATCAAAGAAGCTTCGCGGCGTCCTCAGCCAGCTCCTGGATGGGCAATTCTCCGGCATCGCCGAGCTTCGCTTGCGCGCCAGGCATGCCGAAAAGCTGGACCAGCATCGCGCCCATGAGGTCAAGCATGCCGCCAAAAAAGGCGCCAAACATTTGCTCAAGGCTGTACGGTCAGCACTGCGTGATATCTCCAAA
>JAJFLK010000394.1 GCA_021772735.1 Candidatus Sumerlaeota bacterium
CGGCGTCGCGCTGGCGGTCAGCGGATGTGCCTGGCTGGCGACTTCACCGGCCTACGCCGATCCCGAGCACTCATATCAAGCCGCCTACCTTGAGGCACAGCTTGCGATCGCTGCGGGATACTTCGATGGCGCCATCGAGCGGCTCGATCCATTTGTGGAAAACGAGGACTGCCCGCCCCATCTTCTGACGGCGCTCGCCGAGGCTTACGTCCGCGACGGGCAGGACGATAAAAGCCGCGTCATTCTGGACGATACGATCGTCCGGTTCCCCCATTTCGTTGAGGCGTTGCGCGTCCGCGCGATGGTGAATCGCCTGGCGGGGCGCAATCTGGACGCGATTGACGATCTGGAGGCGGCGCTGAACGTCGAGCCGCGCAATGCGGACCTGCTCGAAGAGCTGGGCGTGCTTCAGTATCGGACGCTCGAGGCTTCGATCCGCGAAGTCGGACGGCACGGGGCGATCCAGGGGCTCATTGATACATATAAACGGGTTGAAGAGGTCAAACGCGGCACGCAGAAGATCGCCCCGCTGATGATTTTGACCAGCCTCTACAGCGAGCAGGGCGAGCATGCCAAGGCGATCGAAGCGGCTAAACGCGCGGTTGATATTCGCGCAACCCACCCGCGTTCGCAGGTCTCGCTGGCGGAGGCTTACGTCGCCGCAGGCGAGCCCGAGCGCGCCTTGCAGGCTTACCGCCAGGCGTTGCTTCTGGACCCGCTCAATGCCGATGTCCGCAAGAAAGTCGCCGACCTGATCCAGGTCCAGGGTAAGTCCGGCGGGCTGCTTTCGTTCTATGAAGAGCTGGCGAAATCTTTCCCGAAGCTCAAAGAGATTCAGGCGGCCTACGGCACCGAGCTGGTCAAAGCGCGCGAATGGGACAAGGCCGCCGAGCACTTCGAGCATTCGATCGAGCTGTGGCCCGCCGATCGCACTGCGAATACGTCGCTCGTGGTCGCGTTATTTGCCTCGGGGCGCGAGGACGACGGCATGACGCTTGCCAAGGAACTGCTGGCAAACGACGTCATCGAACCGGACGAGATGGCCGGCCTCGCCCAGTTGCTCGCGCAGATGGAAAAGACGGATGCGGCATTGAGCCTGTGCCGTCTTGTCGCCGGCGACATCGAGACCTCCCCCGAGGTGGCGATGGCCGTCGCCGGAGTGCAGATCGGCGCCGATCGCGAGCAGGACGCAATTGAAACTCTGAGTCAGTTGATCGAGCGCGAGCACGAATACTTCCCCGCCGTCGTGATGCTGGGTCAGCTCTATACGAACTCGGAGCAATACGACGAGGCCCACGCGCTTTACGATCGGGCGCTTGCCCAGGTCAAGCCCGAGGCGGTCAACGATGTTCTGATGCGCAAGGCAGAGCTGTTCCGCCGCGAGGGCAAAGAGGCCGAGGCCGAGCAGACGCTGCGACGCATCGTTGACGCCGGTGGAGAGATTCCCGAAGCTGCCGTCCGCAGGCTGGTCGATATGTACACCCGCCAGGGCAAGGCAGAGGCGGCGTACGAAGTCGTCGACCAGTTCATCGCAAGCTCCGGTGCCGAAGGGGCCGCCCGCGGGCGATACATGAAAGCGTGGCTACTCTCGCGAGATAAAAAATACGATGAGGTCGTCCAGATTCTGGAGCAATTGCATATCGAGACGCCGGCCGATTACTCCGTCTCCGAGTTTCTCGTCGATACCTACGGCGAGATCGGCGAGTTTGGCAAAGCCGAGGGGCTGATCTCGGATGCGGTTTCGCGCCTTGGGGCCGATGCCGCCGAGGATTTTCTCCTCCTCCGGGCGCGCCTCCTGCGCAAGCAGGGCCGCGACGACGAAGCGATCCGGATTATCGAATCGCTGCTCGACGCGCATGCCGAGAACGGCAGGCTCTGGCAGGAGGCCGGGCATTACTATTATGAAGCCGGGCGGCTCGAAGACGCGGAGCGCGTCCTGCGTCACGCCATTAAGGTGGCTCCCGAGGACGCGGAGAACTACAACTCGCTCGGATACTTCTACGCCGAGACCGGGATCAGGCTGGACGAAGCTCAAATGCTGATCGAGAAGGCGCTCGCCCTGAATCCCGGCGCCGGGCACATCATGGATTCGCTTGGGTGGGTTTTCTATATGCAGGGCGATTACGCTCAGGCCGTGACGCACCTGGAAAGCGCGATCGAGAAATTCGGCGAAATGCCCGATCCGGTCATCCTTGAGCACCTTGGCGATGCGTATGACAAGCTCGGCCGATCCGACGACGCCCAGCGCACATGGCGCCGGTCGCTCGATATCGATCCCGGGCGCGACTCGCTGCGGGAACGGCTCGGCCTGGAGCCCACCGCGAACTAAGGCCCCAGGGGGCGGCGCGCCTGTGGGTCCGTTTGGAAGTCATCGATTAAGGCCGGCGCCGGCCCCCTAGTCTTTATGCATCTTGGAGTGCCGGCGTGAGCCGGGCGGCGGGGGATAATTCGCGGCATGATCTGCCTCGACGAACTTTTCCTGATCTCGATCCGGGGCCTCGGCACCGAGCGGGCAATCCAGCTTCGTAAGTATCTATGCACGCCATCGTTTGATTTCCCGGCGCAGGGCGGCTCGACGCTTTCCTCGATGACGGGGCTGGAGCGCCACCGCTGGCTCATGAAGGCGCTCGGCGTGCCTGCACGCGGGCCCAAGCTGAGCGTCAAATGGCCCAGGGCCGAAGCCATCGGTCGTCAGGCCGCGGAACTCGATGACCTCGGCGTGCGGCTCGTCTGGCGCGGCGAGCCCGGATACCCGGCGCGGCTGGAGCGGAGCCTTGGCGCCGAGGCTCCGGCCTGGATTCTCATCCTTGGCGATGAGGCCCGCTTGAACTTCCCTCAGGTTGCCATCGTCGGCTCGCGCAAAAGCGATCCCCAGTTCAACGACGCCGCGATGCGCCTGGCCAATGCGCTCTCGGATCGAGGCATTGTCGTCACCAGCGGCATGGCGCGCGGGGCCGACTCCGCAGCGCACGATGGAGCCGCCGACGGGCGCGCCGGGACGATCGGCATGCCGGCTCGGGGCCTGGCCCGCGTCGCGCGTCAGAGCGAACCCGGGCTGCTCGCGATGGCGACGCTCGTGGGCCTTGGCTTGCCGGAAGAGAATTTCAACGCGGGCCTGGCGATCCGGCGCAATCACGCCGTCGCGGCGTTGGCTTCGGCCGTCGTGCTCGTGCAGAGCGGCGTGCGGGGCGGCTCGTTCTATGCGGTTAAATGGGCATTGCGAGCCGGGCGTCCGGTCTGGACGTTCGACGCGGGCCCAAGCACTCCGGATGGCAACGCCAACCTGCTGGACTCGAAACTGGCCCGGCCGCTGGCGATGGACATCGGGGCGGGCGAGTGGGCCGAGACGATTGCGACGCGAATCGAGGAGGCCGCAGACTCCTCGGCCCATGCCGAAGAGGATTCAGTGGAGCAGCTTGATTTGCTTATTTAGGGATAGTCAGAACGAGAATCTATATGGCCGCTGAATCGCGGTGGACTATTGTCGTATAGTTGACTGCGCTTTCTGGCAGAAGCGGAAGAACATAATGCCAATGAGGACATGCGAATCATGACGGTGCCCCCAAAAAAAAGGCAAGAATTTCACGACTTATTGAGGGTTCGATATTCGAAATGCTTAGAGCCGAACGAGTGCTGCAACGAGGAAGCGATCCGCTCCCATTCCATCCAAAACGCGACATCGCAACAGATATTGGCGAAGAATGGACATGTGATTGCGCCTCGTCCTCTCTTGGGAGGCGGGCGAGCTCCAGAGATCGAATTTAAGAGAATCGGGCGAAATCAAGCATCGACCTTTGAGGGGCTATGCGCCAGACATGACAATGATATATTCGAGCCGATAGAGGCAGCGCCTCTTGACGTCCAAGATCCCCAGCATTTATTCCTTTTAGCATATCGTTCAGTCCTGAAAGAGGTGCACGCAGCATGGTCCTCAGCCATGATGCTGCAAGGGGTTTTTCAAAACCTCGCTGAGAGCGACCCAAGTCTCAGAGAGCGTCCGAATGATGCTGGCATGCACGCCGTGTCCCAAATTATTAATGCTTACAAATGTTACTTATATAAGCGGAAAGTGGATCAGGCGTTTCTTGAACAGCAGCATGATCGCATATCCCATGCTTCGTTCGCCTATGGAGACGTAGGGCCGTCAGTAGCTGTGAGTTCGCTTTCATCGCTAGACGAGTACGACCTGCCGGATGATGTCCCAAGAGTCGCTCTCAACGTGTTCCCACTCAGTGGTCAGACGCACGCGATATTCAGCTACTTGAAAGAAGAAGAGAGCTGCGCGATGAAATTCTTGAAGCCGATTATAGATGCGAAACCGTTCGACCAAAGAGTGCTAATTTCTCGATTCATTCTTGAAAGGACAGGAAATTTTGTTATGTCGCCTGATTATTTTGATGCGATGAGCAATGAGAAAAAAAGAGCCATAAAATCCTTCTTTGTTCGCACGATTTTTAGCAACGCTCCTGACCTTACGAGCCCTCACTTGTATCTGTTCTAAGCTATGAGCAGCACTGATGTTATTTAACGAACTCGGCCTCGAACCCGGCGGGGATCA